>JAYVHJ010000485.1:0-9332 GCA_043771315.1 Raineyaceae bacterium | reverse complement strand
GCTAAACGGTATTGTGCCATCAGACCATCTAAAAGAACATAAAAAGCTCCTTTTGGCGTTTCTTCTTTTAGTCCTAAAATCTCTTCAAAAACCAAAACAAATTTTTCTTTCAATTCTACAAAAATCTCTTCTGAAATAGTGGTTATTTTAGCAGGATTTGACATAAAAATATTGATTTTTTTGAGTAAACTAAGCAAATGCGCAAGTGCCAAAGCTGTATTCAAATCATCATTCAAAGCTACAAAAACATCTTTAATGGTTTGCTTTACTTCTTCTTCTACTTTCGTGTCAATCATTTCGTAAGAAATATTTTGCGTAATATCAGGATAAATCATATTTTTGATAGCTCTCAAACCATTGATAAAGCTTTTATAGTTCTTTTGTGCATCACTAAGGGCTTTATCAGAAAAATCTAGCGTACTTCTGTATTGCGCCTGCAAGATAAACAAACGCACCACCATAGGACTATACGCCTTAGACAAAAGTGCGTGATTTCCCTCAAAAAGCTCATTTAAAGTAATAAAATTGCCCTCTGATTTACTCATTTTTTTGCCATCAACTGTAATCATATTGTTGTGCATCCAATATTTTACTGGTGCAATGCCGTTATTTGCAGCTTTTGCCTGTGCTATCTCGCACTCGTGATGCGGAAATGCCAAATCCATTCCACCACCGTGAATGTCAAAAGTATCACCCAAATACTTACGGCTCATTACAGTACACTCAATATGCCAACCAGGAAAACCAACGCTCCAAGGTGAGTTCCAATGCATTAGGTGTTCTGGAGAGGCTTTTTTCCAAAGCGCAAAGTCCGCAGGATTACGTTTTTCTGCTTGTCCGTCTAGTTCACGTGTATTGTTTAAGAGCTCGTCCACAACACGCCCAGAAAGTTCACCATAATTGTATTTTTCGTTATATTTTATTACATCAAAATAAACAGAACCATTAGAAACATAAGCAAAGCCTGTTTCTATGATTTTTTGAGTAATTTCTATTTGTTCTAAAATGTGCCCTGTAGCAGTAGGCTCAATATTTGGACGTTTTACATTCAAACTATCAATAACGTGGTGGTATTTTTGTGTATAATTATAGACAATTTCCATTGGCTCAATATGCTCGTGGCGTGCCTGCTTAGAAATGCGGTCTTCTCCCTCGTTGGTATCACCCAAAAGATGCCCAACATCTGTAATATTTCGCACCAAGCGCACTTTATAGCCTAAATAAGATAAATATCTACCCAAAACATCAAAAACAACAGGAGGGCGACCGTTTCCAATATGTGCCTCATTATATACTGTAGGACCACATACATAAATGCCTACGTGTGGGTGCGAGATTGGCTCAAATTTTTCTTTTTGGCGTGAAAGCGTGTTGTAAATGTATAATTCAGACATTTTTGGAGATATTTCTTAGATATTTTTATATGTTTTCACAAAAATACGAAAGAAACTAGCAACACAAAGAAAAAATATAAATTTTATGCTGATTTTATGTTGATATTTCTTGTTTTTTTACGTTTTTCGTAGTCTGCTATTGTTTGTTTGGTAGTTTCAGAAATAATAGGGTATTGTCCGTATTTGGCTTTTATTTTACGTATTATTTCTTGACCATCAAGTATTTGACCATCAACAATTGCTATTATATTATCTTGGAAAGGCATAAATTAGTATTTCTTTGAGATTTGAAAAAGTTGATATTCTTCTTCACAAAAATACGAAAGAAACTAGCAACACAAAGAAAAATCTTTAAAATAAAAATTAAAAGCATTTGTTTTTTGTATTTTTGTGAGAAATAAGTATGGTCATACAAAACTCATTAAGCTATTTATATGTACGAGATTTTCAGAAATCAAATAGAAAAAATAACACCACTTTTAGATACAGAATTTGACTATATATTGTCGCATTTCACTACTAAAAAACTCAAAAAACATCAGTTTTTGGTGCAAGAGGGAGAAGATGTAAAACATGAATATTTTGTGTTAAATGGTTGTTTGAAGGCATATCACACAGATACAGAAGGCAAAGAATATATTTTGCAATTTGCATTACCTGACTGGTGGATTACTGATTATCAAGCATTTGCAAAAGAAACAAAAGCCACTATAAACATAGATTGTATAGAAAATAGCGAA
The DNA here is from genome assembly GCA_043771315.1 of Raineyaceae bacterium. GTDB lineage: Bacteria > Bacteroidota > Bacteroidia > Cytophagales > Thermonemataceae > JANYGM01. The sequence goes on along the minus strand of JAYVHJ010000485.1, from coordinate 7,198 downwards.
ATACTTGCTATTTCATCTTACAATAAAGAGAAATTATGTGCTGAAATGCATAAAATAGAACATTTTTTTAGGAAAAAATCCAATGCTGGTTATGTTGCTCTGCAACAAAGAATTTTATCTTTACTCAATAAAACCACCAAAGAACGCTATCAGCAACTTTTAGAACTTTATCCCGCACTTTTTCAGAAAGTTCCAAAAACACTTATTGCGGCTTATTTAGGTGTTTCAAGAGAAACTTTAAGCAGATTAGAAAAATAAAAGTGATATACATCACAAAATACCTGTGATTTAGTTCCTTCCAAAATGGTGGTTGTTTGTGTAGTTTTGCATTGTCATAAAAATTAAAGATTTATTTAAAAGCTCAAATTTTATCACAATGAAAAAAGAAACATTTTTTTTATCAACGAAAATCTTACTTATAAGCATTTTCACACTACTTTTCCTCCAGAATTGTAGTACAAAAACAGTAGATAATTCTTCACAAAATCAGTCAAACCAATCAACCAAAAAAATGGAAACAAAGAAAAAAATCTTGTTTGTGCTTACGAGCCACGACAAAAAAGGTGCAACAGGTGAGCCAACAGGCTATTATTTAGGAGAAGTTACTCACGCTTGGGAGGCTTTGCACAATGCAGGTTATGAAATGGATTTTGTTAGCCCAAAGGGCGGAAAAGCTCCTATTGATGGTTTTAACCTCACAGACAGCGTGAATAAGGCTTTTTGGGAAAATGAAACCTACCACCAAAAAGTAGAAAATACGCTAAAACCAACAGACATCAACCCTGCGGATTATGGCGTGATTTATTATGCTGGCGGACACGGTACAATGTGGGACTTTGCAGATAATACTGCACTTGCAAGCATTGCAAGTACTATTTATGAAAATGGTGGCATTGTAAGTGGTGTTTGTCACGGACCTTCTAGCTTTGTCAATATCAAACTGAAAAATGGTGAATATCTTGTTAAAGACAAGAAAATCAATGCTTTCACAAATGAAGAAGAAATTGCCGTAAAACTTGAAAATGTTGTTCCTTTCAGCCTAGAAAGCAAACTGATTGAACGTGGCGCAAAATTTGAAAAAGTAGGTTTGTGGGAATCTCACGTAGTAACAGACCAAAGAGTAATTTCTGGGCAAAATCCTGCCTCTGCAAAAGCTGTAGGAGAAGCTATTTTAGCAGAATTGAATAAGAAATAGATAAAAACCCTTAGAAATAAATGTTCAAAATAAATCTATTTTGAACATTTATTATACTTTTTTGTTATTAGAGCATAATTTAACTAAAATCTACAAAGTAAACAATCAAAAAATCATTCAATAAAATGAAAAAAGTCTTTAAAACGCTTTCTGCGTTGGTATTTGCGAGTATTTTGAGTGTGAGTTTTGAGGCAAAAGCCCAAAATATTGCTTTTAATTCAAATGAATTGTATCCTGAAGGTGTGGCATATAGCCCAAAACAAGATATGTTTTTTGTAACGTCTTTGCGCTACGGAAAAATAGGCAAATTAGACCGTAAAGGCACTTATACAGAATTTATCAATGATGACGAGCTTGTGAGTGCTATTGGTACACACGCAGACCAAAAACGCAATCTTTTGTACGTATGTATCTCTGACCCAGGCGTTTCTGTGAAAACAAATGCAGCCACGCAAGGCAGATTAGGCAAAGTAATTGCGTATGATTTGACAACAGGAAAACGCAAATTTTCTACTGATTTAGGTGCATTAAACCCAAATGGTGGCAATTTTGCTAATGATGTTGCTTTTGATACAGAAGGGAATTTGTATGTTACAAATAGTTTTTCTCCTATAATTTTTAAGATTACGCCAGAGGGAAAAGGAAGCATTTTTGCTACTTCTGATTTGTTTAAGGCAGAAGGTTTTAGTCTGAATGGTATTGTTTTTCATAAAAATGGCTATTTGATTGTAGCGCAATCTGGTACAGGAAATATTTATAAAGTTTCCCTGAAAAATCCAAAGGAAATTACTAAAATCAATGCTGAACCTATTGTAGGAGCTGATGGACTGGTTTTGAAAGGTAAAAATCAATTGGTAATTATCTCTAATGAAAAGAAAGAAATCTACCAATTTGTTAGTAAAGATGATTTTGTGAGTGCAACACTCAAAGATAAAGTGGCAAGTGTGATGACTTTCCCCACAACAGGCGTATTTGCAAAAGGAAAACTTTATGTTTTGAATGCCAAATTAGATGAATTATTTAATCCAAAAGCTGCAAAAACATCTAATTTCTTACTTCAAGAAATAGTTTTTGAGAAAAAGGAAAAGAAAAAAGGAAAGTAATATTTGTCGTTCCCCACGTTCCACGTGGGGTTATGATAGTTCAACCCCGTTGGGGTTGTTTCTACAAACAAAACTGTATTAAAAACCCTGAAAGGGTTTAACAATCATAACCCCACGTGGAACGTGGGGAAACGGATATACACAAAATGATTTTACCAAAAAACCTACCCAAAATTACGGTACAAAAAATAGAAACCCTTGCGGGGCATCAAGATTGCGTTTATTCTTTGGAAAAACTTCCAGAAAAGCATTTGTTTTTATCTTCTAGTGGTGATGGGAAAATAGCACTTTGGAATCTCAAAAATCCAGAACTTGGGCGTTTGGTGGCGCAAATCCCTAGTTCTGTATATGCTATGCGTTACTTTTCTCAGGAAAATGCTTTGATAGTTGGGCAAAATTTTGAAGGTTTGCAGATGATTTATTTTGAAAATAATACAGACAATAATTATACTCCCAATAAAGAAAAAATTCAATCTCTCAAAATTACCAAAAGCCAGGTTTTTGATATACAAATAGTTCAAAATCAAGAAGATAAGCAAGGAGAAAATCAAGAAAATTATTCTATTTTTGTGGCACAAGGTGATGGCGTTTTGACTATTGTAGATTTAGCTACTTTTTCTGTGAGAAAACATCTCAAAATCTCTGAAAAAAGTCTAAGAAAAATTGCTATAAATCTTCAAAATAATGAGTTTGCAGTAGCTAGTAGCGACAATTTTATACGTATTTTTGATTTAAAATCTCTACAACTCAAACAAGAAATAGAGGCGCATATCAGTTCTGTTTTTTCTTTGTGTTATTTCTCTGATAATCAAGAAACTAATCAGTTTAACAATAAAAATTTATTGATTTCTGGAAGTAGAGATGCACATCTTAAAATTTGGGAGAAAACAACAAATAATTCTCAACAAAATAGCCTTTACACACTCAAAACAGATATTATAGCACATCTTTTTGCTATCAATGACATTGATTTCTCACCTTGTGGCAACTATTTTGCTACTTGTAGTATGGATAAATCTATCAAAATATGGGATTCTAAGACTTTCAGCTTGCTAAAAGTGATAGACAAAGCACGCAACGCAAGTCACGCCACAAGTGTAAATAAAATTTTATGGTCTGATTATCAAAATGATAACCAAAATTACCTAATTTCTGCTAGTGATGACAAATTTATTTCTGTTTGGGGAATAGATTTTGAATAATCATATCAAAAAAATCCTAAAATCTTATAATTCTAAAAATTCTAGTCCGTTTTTTGCTTGTATTTTATGAAAATAGACAACCAAACAATAAAATAAAGATGCAAAATCTTCTTAAAATAACTTTTATATGCCTTTTGATGCTATTTAGTAGCATAATCTTAAAAGCACAATTTAATTTTACAGAAAATAATTATCCTGCTACTGCCACAGAAATCAAAGGTTGTGCGCCATTTACGGTTACTTTTACCAAATGTGCTACTTGCGGAACTGTTGTGTACAGGTTTGCAAATAATTTGCCTATTGCTGGGACGAATGTAAGCACTTTTACTTATTCTACACCTGGTTTGTACTCCGTAACAATGTTTTATGATGCAGGCGGAGGGCTAAGTGACAGTATCAAAAAAACTAATTATGTACGTGTGCTTCCTACACCTGCTTTGAGCCTTACGCTTGTGCGTTGCAATGGCAGACAAGCAGTTTTAACTGTTCAAAATGTGGGTTATGATAGCTATGAGGCTGATTTTGGCGACCAAACGCCTGCGGTTTTCACGCCTATTGCAACTAATGTTCCTTTTACAAAAATTTATCCTGCAATTACAAATCCACCAGGTCCTGTTTATACGGTTGTTGTGCGTGGAAGATATAATTTAGGTAGAACTGATGGTATAAAATGCGGAAAAGATAGTGTTATGACCATTCGTACTTATCAAACGCTTGAAGAACTTCGTACAAGTGGCGAAATTAGTATGCAAATAGCAAGTACAGGCAAGCCTAAAAGTATTTGTGATGGTGTTATTGACCTAAATTTTAGTGGTTTTAAGAAAGATTTACTCTTTGAATTGTTTATTTCTGAAGATAATGCGCCAAGAACATTACTAAAAACGTGGCAAGATACCACGTCTGTTGCCATTACACGTAGTTTTTCTAAGTTAAATACGCTTTTGAAAAGTTATGATTTTTATTTGAAAGTTACAGACAAATGTAACAATACAATCACGTTATCAAGTAGTATTGGTGCAACTACAACCGCTCCATTGGAAGTCAAAAAATTAAATTCAACCATTGAAAACAATAAAATAAAACTCTCTTGGGACGCAACAGGCAGCAGTTTTGATGATTTGAAAACCTATCAAATCTTAAAAAACAATATAAAAACACAAACCACAACTAATATCACTTTTGAGGAGGATTTTGTTACTAATAATTCTGGTAATAATATTTCAAATTGTTATAAAATCACAAATGTAGCAACTTGTGGCTTTGTAGCATTATTTTCTGGAGAAACTTGTCCTATTATCTTGAATGTAACCACAAGCTCACCAGATGTACTTTCTGCTAGAATACTCACTTGGACAGCTTACAAAAATTCTGATAATAATAGTATTTCTTATAAATTGCAGAAAATCAATAATTTAGGGGATATTTATGAGGAAATTTCTATGGGAAATGCTTTGACTTATATAGACAATCTACCAGATTTGGACAATCAAATCATCACTTATAAAGTAATTGGTACAGCTTCTAATGCAACTACACCGTTTGTAAGTAGTTCTAATACAGTTTTTGTTGAGAGAAAGTACAAAATGCAGTTTCCAACGGCATTCACGCCCAATAATGATAATCTTAATGATACTTTTGAGCCAAAAGGTTTTTTTGTAAAGACTTTTTCAATGCTTATTTTTGATGAGAATAATCAGAAAATTTTTGATACAAAACTATTTTCAGAAGGCTGGAATGGTGAAAGAAATGGCGTACAAATGCCCCCAAGCGTATATGTGTATGTATGTGAGATAGAAGATTATTTAGGGAATTTATTTACATACAAAGGAACGCTAACACTTATAAGATAAAAACAGTTTTTTTGCTTAATTATCTAAAAGCCCTCTTAATTAGCTAATTAAGAGGGCTTTTGCTTAAAATCTATGCAAATAAATTTGGTTGTGTTGTTGGTGGGATAATACCTAAGTGCTTGTAAGCCAATGCAGTAACCTCACGTCCACGAGAAGTACGTTTCATATAACCTTCTTGTATCAAAAAAGGCTCATAAACTTCTTCAATAGTTTCTGCATCTTCTCCGCAGGCGGTTGCAATGGTAGTAAGTCCGACAGGTCCACCCTTGAATTTTTCAATAATAGTAGTCAAAATGCGGTTATCCATCTCATCTAAGCCATTTTGATCCACTTCTAAGGCAAGTAAAGCAATTTCAGCAATTTCCATAGTAATAGTGCCATTTCCCTTGATTTGAGCAAAATCCCTAGTACGACGCAACAAATTATTAGCAATACGAGGTGTCCCACGACTGCGCCTAGCTATTTCATAAGCTGCTACCTCGTCAATAGGCGTATTTAATATACTGCAAGACCTTATTACAATGGTAGTGAGGAGTTTAGCATCATAATAATTAAGTCTGGCATTGATACCAAACCTAGCACGTAAAGGCGCAGTAAGCAAGCCAGAGCGTGTAGTTGCGCCTATGAGCGTAAACGGATTTAGTCCAATCTGCACAGTACGAGCATTTGCACCAGAATCCAACATAATATCAATTTTATAATCTTCCATTGCGGAATATAGATATTCTTCCACAATAGGGTTTAAACGGTGTATTTCATCAATAAAAAGTACATCATTCGTATTTAATTTGGTGAGAAGTCCCGCCAAATCCATAGGTTTATCTAGTACAGGACCAGAAGTTGTAGTCAAAGATGAGCCAAGTTCATTAGAAATAATATTGGAAAGTGTAGTTTTTCCAAGCCCAGGAGGTCCGTGAAGAAGTACGTGGTCAAGTGCTTCGCCACGTAGTTTTGCGGCAGCCACAAAGACACGCAAATTTTCCACAATTTTATCTTGTCCAGCAAAATCTTCAAAAGAAAGCGGTCTAAGTGCTTTTTCAATATCTTTATCTGTGGTAGAAAGGTTTTCAGGGTCGCCTGTGAGGTAATCTTGACGCATTTTTAGGTTAATTTTTAAGATGTATTTTTAATCAAACCTATAAAGGTTTGATAATCATTCCTTTATTTGAATAAGTTTATGAGCCAATTACTAAAATTTTGTGCATTTTGGTTGTTGGTTGAAAGGATTTTGCTCGTAATTGCTTGTCCCATTTGAATACCAGATTTTTCTTGCCACGCAAGCCACGTATTGATAAAAGCTTTTTGTCTATCTTTTTGGGCATATTTATTAAGTTTCTTATTCTCTATATCAATAAGCGTATCTTCCACAACTTGCTTTAGATTATCATTATTGGGAATAAGTAATTTAACAAAATCCTCCAAAGTACCCGTTAAATCATTGTTTGGCATTATCCAAATACCAATTTTTTTGTCGTCACTATTGCTAAGAATAAGCCCATTTAGAGGAATATTTTTAGGAAAAACAAAACCTTGTTTGGTAAATGAATCTTTCAGAAAATCCCAAATAGATTGTAAATTTGTATCAGCATCAACTATAACTCCTATGGTATCTAAATCTTGTGTTTGCTTAAAAATACGTGGTACTAAATCTTTTAATTTAGGAATCCCTTTACAATCTATCACTTCAAAATTTTGAGGTAATTTATATTGTTCGCAAAATGCGTAAACAACATGTAAATCATCTTTTCCTTCCACCAAAAGTTGTTTTTTCAACTTATTTTCTTCTTTCATTTTTCTATAAATTATCTTATTTCCATTTGGTTATCTGTGAAAACTCTCAAATCTTCT
>JAYVHJ010000484.1:0-1980 GCA_043771315.1 Raineyaceae bacterium | reverse complement strand
AATCAAATATGTCTTTTTCTTGTTCTAACTTATCAACCATACGGTAATTTTTCAATCTTTCTAAAAGAGTAGATTGCTTTTTAGTAAGTGTTGTATCTTGCCCATAAGAACAATGAGCAAGAAGAAGAAATAATAAAATATTTTTCATTGTTGTGAGCTTATTTTTTATTGATTTTTTTAATTTGGTATAAAAAAAATATTTTTTTTGGTATATTACCATAATCCATTATATTATCAGTTAAATTCTTAAGAATTATACGACTTGGATAATCTGTATCCGCTAAAAAAGAGTGTTCTAGTCCTAATCCGTGCCCCAATTCGTGTGCTACAGTTTTTTCATTACCAAGATGGAACAAAGCACAATAGTTTTTATTTGTTCCTGTTGCCCCTGACGTAAAAGATGTAGGAGTGCTCCCAACTAATGTAATATCTGTAATAAAATAAAAAATCATTTGGTTTTTACTCGCTACGTTATTTCTCCAATCATAAGTCCCAAAATCTATACCAATGTCTTCATTTCCTGTGGTTGCAAAGCTATGCCCACCTATTATTTTGGTAAGAATAATACCATCATCATCAAAAGTGATATTGTTTGTTGCAATATAATTTGTAATATCTACTTGACGTACAAGAGGGGAATCAACTCCATTACTTTTAATGGTTGTTCTTGTGTCTTTTACCCATTTAGTATGCCCCTGATTAAATGATTTATTATTCAAGTGATTGAGTATTGCAGTTTCTGTAATATTTGGATAAATAGGCACACCTTGTGCATTTCGTGTATGCGCCACATAAATAAAAACTACTTTCTTTTCTTTTACATTTTTACAAAATACTCGTAATCTACCTAGTACTTTATTTTTATTATCAACAATCTTAACACTATCAGATTTTGTGTATAAGCTATCAGTTGTTGTGTTTGATGCTGTGATTTGGATTTGATAACTTTTTTTCAAATTTTTACTTTTATTGCTAAAATCAAGATTGGCTGCATTATCCACTTGTATTTGAATATTAGTATTATTAGCTACAAATCTCAACACAAAATTAGTATCTGCTGCTACAGATTTTAAGTATAAAGAGTCAATATCAACATCTAATGTTATTTGTTGATTGGGAAGAACGAATAAATTAGAAGCATAATAATTAGCAGTATCAACTTTAAATTTCAAATAATCATTTTTTAGTCCTGTTGCTTGGTTTATATATTTATGCCCATCATCAAAACCAAATTCACCATCATATCCAGCCCTTGTTTTGAAATTTACAACCAACTTATTATTAAAATTATTCGTAAATAATCCTTTCCAAGCACCACAAACGCTATCTTTTTCAGTTTTAAACTGTGTATTTGTAAGAAATTTTTGAAATTCTGTTGCAGTTATTTTAGGCATTTTCATCAAGCTATCCAACGCTTTCTGTGCAATAAAATCAAGTGTAGTTTTCTTACTTGTCCCCAATATACGCTTTAAACTATTCTCACGCAATTCTTTTTTATTTACATTATCTTTTATGGCTAAAAAATTATCTTTAATTTCGTTTGCTTCTGTTCCAATACATTCTGGTAAGTCAATAATGATATTTTTGTTGTGGTTTCTTGGTCCACGAGTAGGAATAGCAATATTATTAGCCGTATAATAAGTTTCTATTTGTGTTTTATAATCCTTCAAAGCCTCCAAATAAAGCCCTCTACGGATTTTATCTAGCTTTTCTTCTGTTGTCATTGGTTTTGGGATAAAGCCTGCTTGTCCTAAAGCCGTAACCGTTCCATCTGGATGAACAATAAATTGATTACCGTTTTTATCTTCTAAAACCGTTGGTTTAAGCACAGGACGAGGTATTAGCGTAGTATCAGCTAAAAAAGTGCCATTGGGTGTAACCACAGTAACCTGACCATTGGGCAAAACCACTATTCCAGTTATCACCACAGGAAAAACCGTTGTATTTGGCTCAAAATCCATAAAACTAATAGGTTGCTCC
>JAYVHJ010000483.1:0-27302 GCA_043771315.1 Raineyaceae bacterium | reverse complement strand
TCTTCTGTCGGCACACTCATTGAATGGTACGACTTCTACATCTTTGGGAGTTTGGCAGCTATGGGCATCATTGGCAAACAATTTTTCCCTTCTGACAATCCAACAGCAGCTTTTTTAAGTGCTTTGGCTACGTTTGCGGCAGGTTTTATTGTAAGACCTTTTGGTGCATTGTTTTTTGGGCGTTTGGGCGACCTCATTGGGCGAAAATATACGTTTTTAGTTACACTTATTCTAATGGGTGGCTCTACATTTATGATTGGTTGTATTCCAAGTTACGAAACTTGGGGAGCATTTGCGCCCACTTGTGTGCTGATACTTAGGCTTTTACAAGGGCTTGCTTTGGGTGGAGAATATGGTGGAGCAGCCACTTATGTAGCAGAATATTCACCTAGAAATCAAAGAGGTTTTTTTACAGCATTTATCCAAACAACGGCTACATTAGGGCTTTTGATGTCTATTGGTGTGATTATTTTGGTGCAAAGCTCAATGTCAAAAGAAGCCTTTGAAACAGGTGAGGGCGTACTTATTGCAGGTTGGAGAATACCATTTTTAGTGTCTATTTTCTTGATTATTGTGTCCATTTTTATCAGAATGAAAATGCATGAATCACCAATGTTTCAGAAAGTAAAAGCAACAGGACAAATTTCTAAAAACCCTCTTAAAGATAGCTTTGGCAAGAAAGCTAATCTCAAAATGGTACTTTTGTCGCTTTTTGGAGCTACTGCTGGGCAAGGCGTAATTTGGTACACAGGGCAATATTATGCACTTTCGTTTATGAATAAAACCTGCGGAATTGACTCTGCACAAGCAAACGAAATCATTATGATTGCTATTGTGTTTGTAACGCCTTTTTTCCTTGTTTTTGGAGCATTATCTGACAAAATTGGACGAAAAATCATTATTTTGGTTGGAATGGCTATTGCAATTTTTTCATACAGACCTATTTATCAAAGTATGTATGACATTTCAGATATTAAACAGAAAACTGAAATAGTCGCACAAGCAAAACTAGAAACCAAAGCAGAACTCGTCAAAGGAAAGTCTGATTCTTTGCTGACAACCAAAACAACTAAGTTTTTTGAAGATGGAAGCTCTGCAGTTCTGACCAAAAAAGTTACAAATTTTGCTGATGCCACTAAAAAACCAAAAACAGAAGACATCAAAGCCATAAAACTAAGTAGTGACCTAAAATGGCAAATGATTTTCTTGATTTTTATTCAAATTTTCTTTGTAACAATGGTGTATGGACCTATTGCAGCGTTTTTGGTGGAGATTTTTCCAACAAATATTCGTTATACGTCTATGTCTTTGCCTTATCATATTGGAAACGGCATTTTTGGCGGACTTACGCCTTATATTGTAACACGTGTCATTGAGGCAACAAAAACTGACCAAAATCCTACTGGCGACATCTTGGCGGGCTTATGGTATCCTATTGGCGTGGCAATTCTCTGTTTTGTGATTGGACTGATTTATCTGCCCACACGCACCGACACCAAACTAATGGACTAATTTAATTGTGAATTGTGAATTATGAATACAAAATACAATTCACAACCCATAACTCATAACTCATTTAAAATTATGGAATTTATCAAAAAAGGTTTTGGAATTATTTGTATGCTTATTGCTCCTGTCTTGATTTTTATGATGTTTAGACAGTTTTTTGCGGAAATTCCCGCTCTTGAAACGGCTATTGCAGCAGGCAAAAAGCCTGCCAGTGAGATGCAAAGCACTTATATTTTCTGGATTATCACCATTACAATATTTGTGCCTATTGCCTCGGGGCTTTGCTTGTTTGGTTATTATGCTCTTCAAAATGAATATAGCAACATTGAGGGTGGGCAAGTTTAAAAATATCAACCTTAAAACACTATTAAAATGCTACCAAAAATAAATTCCTTGTCTGGTTATTTGTACGAATACCAGAAAAGTATTGCTAACCCAGAAGACTTTTGGGATACTGTTGCCCAAAGTTTTTACTGGCGTAAAAAATGGGACAAAGTCTTAGAATGGGATTTTAATGACTATTATGCTCGTTGGTTTGTAGGCGGGAAACTCAATATTACGGAAAATATTTTTGAGAAAAATCTGTTCTTACTTGCAAACAAACCTGCTATTATTTGGGAGCCAAACGACCCCACACAACCACACATTACGCTTACGTATGGTGAACTTTTTGAGAAAGTTTGCCAATTTGCCAATGTTTTGCTTGCCAATGGCATCAAAAAAGGTGATGTGGTGGCTATTTATTTGCCAATGGTACCAGAAGCTGCTATTGCAATGCTTGCTTGTGCAAGAGTTGGAGCAGTTCATTCTGTAGTTTTTGCAGGATTTTCTGCTAGTTCTCTTTCTGATAGAATCAATGATGCACAAGCAAAAATTTTGCTTACCGCAGACGGAAATTATAGAGGTGCAAAAGCCATTGAACTCAAAAAAATTGCTGATGAAGCCCTAGAAAGTTGTCCTTCTATCAAAAAAAGTATTGTTCTCCAACACACCAAAAGTGCCGTTGTGATGCAAGAAGGACGTGATATTTGGTGGCACGAGGCTGTCGCAGCAGTAGATGCCAAGAATGTAGCCCAAGAAATGGACTCTGAAGACCCTCTTTTTACGCTTTATACGTCTGGCTCTACAGGCAAGCCTAAAGGTGTGGTACATACGACTGGTGGTTATATGGTTTATACGGCTTATACGTTCAAAAATGTGTTCCAATACGAACAAGATGACATTTTTTGGTGTACAGCTGATGTTGGTTGGGTAACAGGGCATTCGTATATTGTATATGCTCCTTTGCTTTGCGGAGCTACAATAGTAATGTTTGAGGGCATTCCTACCTATCCTGACGTGGATAGATTTTGGGCAATTATTGAAAAACACAAAGTTACAACGCTTTATACTGCTCCTACTGCTATTCGTTCGCTTATGGCGTATGGCACAGAACCTGTGGAAAGGCATAATTTGTCTTCTTTGCGTATTTTGGGGTCTGTTGGTGAGCCTATCAATGAGGAGGCGTGGCAATGGTATTACACACATATTGGCAAAGGAAACTGCCCTATTGTAGATACTTGGTGGCAAACTGAAACTGGTGGCATTATGATTTCTCCACTTGCAGGCATTACGCCCACAAAACCTGCTTATGCAACGCTACCACTTCCTGGCGTGCAACTAATGATTGTGGATAGTGAGGGTAAAGAACTCACAGGAAACAACGTAGAGGGCAATTTGTGTATTAAATTTCCTTGGCCTTCAATGATACGCACTACTTACGGCGACCACGAGCGTTGCAAGCAAGCCTACTTTTCTACTTACAAAGGGCTTTATTTCACAGGAGATGGCGTAAAACGTGATGCAGATGGCTATTACCGTATTTTGGGGCGTGTAGATGATGTTATCAATATTTCTGGGCATAGAATGGGGACAGCAGAGGTAGAAAATGCTATCAACTCGCATCCGTTGGTGCTTGAAAGTGCCGTTGTGGGCTTTCCTCACGACATCAAAGGACAAGCAATTTATGCCTATGTTATTTTGGATAATGCCGCAGAAAACAACGACCCAGAAAAAATCAAACTTTCTATCAATGTTGCTGTGAGTAAGGTTATTGGGGCTATTGCAAAGCCTGATAAAATTCAGATTGTCAAGGGTTTGCCTAAAACTCGTAGTGGAAAGATTATGAGGCGTATTTTGAGGAAAGTAGCAGAAGGCGACACTAGCAATATGGGTGATATTTCTACACTTCTTGACCCCAATGTGGTGGCTGAAATTGTGGAAGGAGCAAAATTGTTATAAAAAAATCAACAGAAAACTAACTAAGAAAGTCAATAAAAAAGTCCTCCAAAATAGCATTTTGGAGGACTTTTTTAATTCACATCTCACGCTTCAATCAATGTATTCAATTACTTTAATGTTGGGAGAAGTAGGAAATTTTGCATAAAAACTTTTACCATTTTTCGTTACCCAAAACAAATCTTCATTACTCAAATTGGCAGAATTGATTTCATCATACTCAAAAGGTACAATTATCTCATCTTTGTAGTTTAGAATGCCTTTTTTGCCATTTTTTTGTGCTTGAAGAAACTTTTGCCCACCCAAATAAATATTAAAAAACAAAAAATCATAATAACCAAAAACAGGTACAAAATCATCATTCAAAAACGTATATTTACCATCTTTTTTAGCTAAAACCAGTTTCATTGTTTCGTTTGGTTCATTAAAATCATAACTATGAAAAATATCAAAATCCTGCGCTACTTGCTTTTCTTCTCCTTTTTCATTGACAACAAAAAACATATTTTTATTGTTGGCTATCTTGCGCATCAAAACTGTATTATTTTTCATATTACAACTCAAATACTCGTTATATACACTGGGAGCGTGTATTTTTAGTGTTTTTGAATTCAAAATTCCGCATAAGCCGTTTTTGGTTTTGAGAACAATTTTATCTGCACATTCATAAATTTGATCATAAACAAACGGTACAACTTCTTTGCCATTGGCATCAATGATACCATAAAACCGTTGCCTATTATCTCCTTTTCCTGTATTTTTTACGGCAATAGCGCAAAGCGTTTGTGTGGTATTTTTATCTCCAAACTTAAATTCCGAAATTTCCGTATAAATTTCGTTAGATAGTTTTTTGCCATTTTTATCTGTCAAAAAATAATTATAATCACCAATATAATTGGGATTTTTACTAGAAATATTTTTAATAATATTTTCACTATTGGGAATATTTCTATTTAGGTTATTGGTTGTTTTTTCTTTTCCTATTATCTTTCCAGCAGGATTTACGAGCAAAACTTCTCCGTTCATCAAGTGTATTTTTGCGCTTCCGTCTTTGGCTATTTCGTGTCCAGTTGGTGCAGCATTTTGGATAGTGAAAGGCAAAATAATCTTATTTTTCTTGTCAATAATGCCTAATTTGTTGTTTTTGAAAAGTACAGCCCGCCCATTTTGGAATTGCCCATCAGTCACAGGAGATATTTGGTCATATACAAAAGGAATAATAACTTTGCCTTTTGCATCAATAAAACCAAGTTTTGTATTTCTATAATCATCACCACCCAAAGAAAGCCCTTGCAAGCCGTCTGTCATCTCACGAAACATACCTATATTTTTCTTTGACGAAAATATTTTTTCATTTTTATAATTGATAACAATCAATTTTTCTGCATTTTTCTCTTCTAATTGCATGTTAGAAATTATCCCTATACCGCCACGAAACCAAATAACACTTTCATAAGTAGGAGGCACAATAAAATCTCCTTTTTGGTTGATTGCGCCATATTTCCCTTTCATTTTGACGTTGGCATAAGTAAATTTTTCTCCATTTTCAGAAGAATCCGTATCAAAAAATGTGGCTTCTTCAAATTTTGGCGGAATGATTATTTTTTTGTCTTCTGTGCAATAGCCCCACAAACCATTTTTTAGGTAGGGAATAAGTCGTTGTTTATTTGCTTGATTATCATTATTTTGTGCAAAATTTTTCGGTGCAAAAAGTACCGAAAACGCTACAAAAAGCAACAGAATTAAATAGTTTTTTTTCATAAATTTTTATAATTTAATTAGTTTTTGATTTTGTACTTTTGCATTATTCCCCTTTGGGGTTAGGGGGCTGTCACAATCTTAAACTTAGTCCAAGTTTTTCGTTTGTCCGTACTAATAAAACTTTGCCCACCCTTGATAGGGATTGTTATTTCTACGTCTCTGTTGGTTGCTTTTAGATAATAAAATTCCTTGTCTATTTGCGTTTCTGCAAAATCATTTTCACCATTATCATTGGCTTCTTTCCAACTAAATTTATTTCTTTTTGCATTAAAAAACCTTACAAACTTCCCTGTAGCATACTTATATGTAGCAACCACTTTATTGTCACCTGCAATATTTATACCTTTATCATCAAAAAAGAAGGCACTATTTGAAAGGTTTTCTTTGTCTTGTGGCGTGAGGTAGCATATATCAGGGTACTTTCCATTATACAGACCTGCCCACATTAGGGCATCATTATCTTTTTTGGTGTCGTCTGGGTGAGGCAAACCAAAAGCATGTCCAGCTTCGTGTCCAAGTCCGCCTATCCAACGCTTAATGTCAGGTTGTTGGACGTGATTGCCTGTAAGCCCAAGCAAATCATCTTCAGGCATAATACAAACGCTATTTCCACCTCTTCCTCTATCACCAGGACCATCAGAATAAATCACCCAAATATAATTTTTATCACCTTTTTTTGCACCTATTACTTTTTGAGCTTCTACATAGGTGTTGTTGTAGCCCCAAGTAGTTTTATCTTCTCCGTTTGGGTTACTATAAAAGTAGTCTGCATTTTTTTCTGAATACGCAATTTCCACTATTGGCTCATTGAGTTTGAAAGTAAAGCCATTGAGTTGTTTTTTGTACCAACCTTGTATGTCTTTTGCTGCCATTGCAATACCTTTTTCGTAAGCAGGATTGTATTTGCGGTCTTTTGAGATAAGATAAACAAATCTCACGCTTTTGTCAATTAAGGGTTTTTTAACCAGCACAGGTGCTTTTTTCTGTGCGGTGATACTTTGAATTGCCACCAGCAAGACAAAACAGAATAATAATGTTTTTTTCATAGGATTATTAGTTTAGTTTTTGATTTTGAATTTCAAATGTAATGCTTTTTAACCAAAAAATGCTAATTTTGATTTGATTTTTCAAATGTTTTATTTTCTTTGTGAAGAGCATAAATAACAAGAGTTTGGCTACAAAGTTTGACGTAAAAAGCAGTATATCTTTAACACTACCCCTAAAAATCTTCAAAAATACATTTGCAAAATCAATAGAAATGTGTATTTTTACGTTCTCTTGTTTAATTTTCTCTTGGTTTTTCTTCTAAAATGACAAAAAACTACCGTATTCGTGATTTTTATGCACCTATTTTGCGTACCCTGCAAGATGGCGCAGATGGGCGTAGTGCCTCTGATGTGGTGCAACTTATTATTGCGCTCCTCAACATAGAAACAGAGCGTTCTCCAGAACTTTGGGGCAACTTTCGCCTAAAAATCAAAAACAAAATCCGTATTGCTCGTGTGCATCTTACACAAGCAGGATTTTTGCACGCTAATATCACCAAAAAAGGACTTCATCTTACACACAAAGGGCAACTTTGGAATGGAAAAGAAGAAAATGCTGATGAAAAATTGATGAAAAGTATTCGTGTGGAAGTTAGAAGAGAGCAATTAGCCAATAAAAGTGCTTATGCTATCAATAATCAGGGGCAAATTGTCAAGCAATTCAAACAAAATTTGCAAAATTTGCAGAAGAAAACTACGCAAAGAAGTCTTTATAACAGAAAACAACAAACGCCTAGTTTCGCTAAAAATACGCTTTTTTATGGTACAGCGCACACAGGAAAGACTTTTAGTGCTATACAACTTGCCATTAGTATTTTAGGAGAGGATAGCGGAGATGTACAAAAAAACAAGCAAATTTTTAGAGAAAAACAAGGGCAAAACATTGAAATTATTGCAGGTTTTGGACAAATAAATCAAGTAGGGAATAACAGTTTTAATCATATTTTTAAGGATTTTGCCAAGAAAGCAACACTTCATTTTCAGGCAAATAAATCAGAAAATAGTAAAGATAACAAAGAAAATAGTAAAGAAACTAATCAGCAAAATAAACCAGAAAATTTTGTTTTTATTGTTGATGGTTTGACAGAATTAGATACTAATATTTTTGGAGAATTAGGTAATCTTTTAGACGAAACCAAGCGCATAGGTGCAACAGACGAACTTTCTTTGCGACTTTCTACAGGTGAGCTTGTGGCACTTCCACCTAATCTGTATGTAATTATTACTGCTACAAGCAATTATAACGTATATGGTGGACTTTTACCGTACTTTGAGCAACTAGAAATGTTGCCTAAATACAATGTTGAAAGGCTTTTGTATAGTGATTTTCTGCAAATATTAAACCAACAAATTGCAGAACAATTTGGTCACGAGGCAATGATTGGACATACACTTTTTATAGAAAATCCACAATTTGACTTTATGCGCCTGCTCAATACAAAAATAATTCCGCTTTTTGCAGAAAAAGATGACAGAGAAATATTCAGAGAACAGCTTTCTTTGGCACTTTTTGAAGCAGAAAGTACCAAAGATAAATACGAACTTTTAGAAGATGAGTTTGGCTTTTTGCAGGTCGTAAGGTCAGCAAGATAAGACTAGGATTTTTAGGATTTAAAGATTTTAGGATTAAATACAAAATATATGAAATTAGATGAAATATGAAAATTGAGGATATTACACACAAAATAATAGGTTGTGCTATGAAAGTACACCGTACATTGGGTAATGGCTTTCAAGAAATTATTTATCAGCGTTCTTTAGCAATAGAAATGGAGAAACAAGGGCTAGGCTTTGAGCAAGAAATGGTAATGACAATTTACTATGAAGGTTTTGATGTTGGTACTAGACGAGTTGATTTTTTTGTTGAAGATAAAATAATGCTAGAACTAAAAGCCATTATTAAACTAGAAGATGTGCATTTGGCGCAAGCCATAAATTATTGTGAAGCCTATGGAACACCAACAGGGCTTCTTATCAACTTTGGAGCTAAAAGCCTTGAATTCAACCGTGTATATAACACAAAACACCCTGATAATAAACCCAAATAGACCAAGATTTTTAGGATTACAAGATTTTAAGATTAAATACAAATTTAAAAATGTAGTTTAATCTAAAAAAATCTTACAATCCTTTAATCTTAAAAATCTTAGTCTTGTATTTAATCTTACAATCCTTTAATCTTAAAAATCCTATCTAAAGAATGAAAGTAGATATTTCAGAAATCAACAAGAAAAAGAAGAAATTAGAACAAATCAAAAAAGAACTCAAAAAAGAGTTTATTGGTATTGATTATATCATTGACGAACTGATAGATTATATTCAGATTTGGTATTTGATGCCAGAAGTGCTTTCAAGACCTATTATTGTCAATCTTTGGGGAATGACAGGCGTAGGAAAAACAGATTTGATACGCAAACTTGTTTCAAAACTTAATTATCAAGACCGTTTTACAGAAGTAGAACTTTCTAATGGCGACAGTGGGGGGAATTGGAGAAGTTCTGTATCTAGTCTGCTTGACTCTAACAATATTACTGATGGTTTGCCCGCCATTGTACTTTTTGATGAAATTCAGCGGTTTAATACCATTGACACAGATGGAAATCCTATTCAAAATGCAAAATTCCAAGATTTTTGGGAACTTTTGAGTGATGGAAGACTTGCCAAACGTGAGGTAAAAGAAGACATTGATAGTTATGTGAATAATTATTTTTACTCTTCAGCACAACGCAAAAAACGTAACAAAGAAAATCCAGACGACACTACAGACCCTAACCAAATAGGTATTTGGGAGGCGGCACGCATCAAAAAACTTTTTGGTATTGAAGGTGATATACAAGAAATTGCCCTAATGGACGAGGAAGATTTGCTTAATGTAATGCAAAAACTCAAAGCAAAAAAGAAAATTTATGAAGCAATAGACCATTCTAAAACACTTATTATTATTAGTGGGAATCTTGATGAAGCGTTTACAATGGCAGGAAGTACAGCAGAAGCAGATATTGACGCAGATATTTTCCACGCTTATACAGAGAAAATAACGCTTATGGATATCAAAAATGCACTTTCTAGGAAATTTAGACCTGAACAAGTGGCACGTTTTGGAAATATTCATTTGATTTATAAATCTCTAAAAAGAAAAGATTTTATCAAACTTATCAAACAGGAAACAGATAAAATTGTTGTCAAAAACAAGAAACATTTTGACATAACTTTGCAGATTTCAGATAATATTCGCACCCTGATTTATCAGAATGGCGTTTTTCCTGTGCAGGGTGTACGCCCTGTATTTTCTAGCGTGATTGATATTTTGGAAACAAATCTTGCTAAATTCCTTTTTGAGGCATTTATGCGTAATGTAAGTGATATAAAAGTGGATTATGACTTTAAAAAGAGCGAAATAACAGCACTTTTGAAAGGAACAGAATCAATAATAGTGCCTTACGTGGGTCGTGTGGATAGAATACGCCAAAGTAATCACGAAGATGCAGTAGCTAACGTGTCTGTACACGAAGCAGGACACGCAGTGGCATATGGGGTACTTTTTGGGCTTGCAGTTTTGCAATTAAAATCAAAAGTGGCTTCTACTTACGTGGGTGGCTTTGCATTTCCACACCAAATCTACCAAACAAAAGAAAATACTATTTCTCAAATCATTGTGTTTTTGGCTGGCGGACTTGCAGAAGAGTTGATTTTTGGAGAAGGAAATGCCACTATTGGACGTGAAAATGACCGTTTGCAGGCATCTAGCTTGGCTATGGGTTATATCAGAAAATATGGTTTTCACGACGACTTTCAGGCATATTATAGCAATGATGTACATTTGCCAATGGATGTTACTGTTACGGATAAAACAGTTGAGAAAATGATTGATAAACTCGTAAAATCAACTAAAAAACTCCTAGAAAAACACAAAGAACTGCTTTTTGATTTGAGTAAAGAACTTCAAAAAGAAGGGCTTTTGAAACCTGAAAAGATGAAGGAAATAGCTGCACAACACGACCAAAATTGGGAAATAAAAGAAGAAAGTTATTTGCATTTGCACCATTACGGAAAAGAACTGCTTTAATTGTGAATTGTAAATGAATACAACTTTGTGAAGTCAGATGTTCCCATCTGACTTCAACAATGCGTTTTTAGGCTTCCGACACAAGAGTAAACTTGTATTTTCCTTAAAATCAAAAAGATGTTTTTGCAACGGAACTTTTACAGTAACGAGATATTTAAACCCCTAAAACACACAATATGGTAAGTGAATCTATTAAACAAAACATACGTAATTCAATTGATAAAGGTCTTTCTACTGAACAAATTATCAATAATATACGTGATAAGGCATCTGATCAGGAAGAATTTAAACTTTTTTTAGAAGAGATAGATACTCAAAAAAAATACAAAAAATATAATAGAAATAAATACTTTGCAATCTTACTAATCATAGTAGGTTGTGTTCATGCCTGTAGTATTCCATTACTTTTTAGTGAAGAAGTTAGTATATTCAATACTGGAGGTAATGGTATATTTACACTTGTTGCACTCTTTATACCACCAGGAGGGTTGTTGTTGATTTTTTTAGGTGCGGATTCTCTTATGAAAAAATGTAAAATAGATTCTCTTAAATATAGAATAGGAGGTATAATGTGGAGTTTGATTTTGATTTTTATTTCTGGTTTTTCTAATCTCCTGCCAGGTGTTATTGAAGGTATAGTAGTTATGATATTTGTTGTAATACTAACAGGAAAAGAAAACTAATTTTTGTCGTTATACATTTGTATACATCTTGTAAACAAATAAAAACTAAAACGCCAAATACTCAATACTATTTTTGTGAAAACTATCAACTGCAAAGGGCAACTATTGAGCCTGCAAACGCCCAAAATAATGGGTATTCTCAATGTAACGCCTGATTCTTTTTATGATGGTGGGAAATTTATAGAAAAAAATATCATTCTTCAGCAAGCAGAAAAAATGTTGCTTGCTGGGGCTGATATACTAGATATTGGAGGTTATTCTACTCGTCCCAATGCTGAAAATATCTCTGAAAATGAAGAATTAGATAGAGTTCTACCCAATATTGAAATCATTATACAAAAATTTCCTGATGCCATTATTTCTGTGGATACTTTTAGGGCAAATGTCGCAAAGGAAGCCATAAAAGTAGGTGCAAGCATTATCAATGATATTTCTGGTGGAAATTTGGACGAAAATATGTTCCAAACAATGGCAGATTTGAATAAATTTCAAAATATTCCTTATGTACTGATGCACACACGAGGAACGCCAAAAACAATGACACAACTTACTGATTATGAAGATATTTTGCTTGATTTGGTGGCGTATTTTCAGAAAAAAATCTATGAATTACAAAAGTTAGGTGTCAAAGATATTATTATTGATTTAGGTTTTGGTTTTGCAAAAAATGTGGAACAGAACTTTTTTCTGTTAAAAAATCTTTCTTATTTTGAGATTTTGGATAAGCCTATACTTGTAGGAATTTCTCGTAAATCAATGATTTATAAGACTTTGCAAACTACATCACAAAATGCCCTAAATGGCACAACTGCCCTAAATATGGCTGCATTGATGAATGGAGCTAGTTTTTTGCGTGTTCATGATGTAGTTGAAGCCGTAGAAACAAGAAAACTGTTTTTAGCTTTGAATGCCTGATATCTAATTATGAAAATAAAAATAAATAACGAAAGCAAACTTTTTGGTGGTGATTTCTTTGATAATAGCAATTTAGATGATTTAGAAATACATTCTTTGGTCAAACCAAACAGTAAGACTCTTAAAGAAGTTATCCCATTATTGAAAAAAGAAACCAAAGAATGGATTTATATTTTTGATATTGATGAAAAGAAACAAATAGCTAGATTTAAAGGAGCAGAAAACTATGTTAATCCGCCAGAAGAACAACTTTTGCGAATGAGAGATAAAGTAATTTTGCATAATCACCCACAAGATTTATCATTTTCAATACAAGATATTCACGCTATTACTTACTACAACGCAAAAAAAATTATTGTGATTACGCCAAAATATACCTATATTGCAGAACGTAATGGCAAAGATTGGAGCGTTGATTTGAACAGTAAAGAGGATAAAGATTTGCTGGATGAAGTTATTGCCATCACAGAAAATATGCTAATTAAAGACCTTCAAATGGGTATTATTGATTATACACAAAAAATAGAAGATAAAACCCACCATATTTGGAAAGACTTTTTTAAATTAAAGAATATATATTATGAGCGAAAAACCAATTAAAAACGTTTTTATAACTGGAGAAATAGTGTCTTTAAATGGAGAAATCTACACAAGACTACTTTCCAAAGAAGAAGCAGAGATGCTTAAGAATGCACCTGCCAGAACACAAGAAGAACTAGATGCTACGGATAAGCGTATGATGGAAAGGCTGAAAATTGAGTACCCAGATTTTTATAAGAAAATCTATGGAGAAAAAGATGAAATCCTTTTTCCAATTTGAAAATGCCTATTACAAACGCAAAAACAGTTAAAAAACACGCTTTCGTAAGCGGAATAGTTGCTACTATCAATGGCAAGCCATACACAAGACTACTTTCTAAAGAAGAAGCAGAATTACTTAAGAATGCACCCATCAGAACAGCTAAGGAACGAGCTGATATGGACGAGCGTATGGACAAAATGTTTAAAGAAACTAACCCAGAACTCTATAAACGTACTTATGGAGAAAAAAACTAAAATCCAAAACTATTACTTCAATATTTCAATGAAAAAAGTAACACTAATGCTTTGTGTGGGGCTTTTTGTAGGTGCAAGCGCACTCACAGACCTCAGTGCACAAGTGAGAAAACCATTACCAAGAAAAACCGTACCATTCAAAAAAGTAACACTACCAACATTACTACCAAATGGTATCAAACTAATTGAAAAAGTCGTAAGAAAAGGCAATGAAGTAGCTATTCCTTACGAAAAATACCAACTTGCCAATGGGCTTGTAGTGATTGTTCACGAAGACCATTCAGACCCAATTGTTCATGTGGACGTAACCTATCACGTAGGCTCTGCACGTGAGGAAATTAGCAAATCTGGTTTTGCACACTTTTTTGAGCATATGATGTTTCAAGGCTCTGATAATGTGGGAGATGAACAACACTTCAAAATTGTAACAGAATCTGGTGGAACACTCAACGGAACTACCAACCGTGACCGTACCAATTATTTTGAAACTTTGCCTTCTAATCAATTAGAACGTGCTTTGTGGCTAGAATCTGACCGTATGGGCTTTTTGCTTGATGCCGTTACGCAGAAAAAATTTGAAGTACAACGTGCCACAGTTAAAAATGAACGTGGACAAAATTATGATAACCGCCCTTACGGACTTGTAGGAGAATTTGGCGCAAAAAATCTTTACCCTTACGGACACCCTTACTCTTGGCTGACTATTGGTTACATTGAGGATTTGAACAGAGTAAATGTAGAAGACCTTAAAAATTTCTTTTTGCGTTGGTATGGACCTAATAATGCTACTTTGACCGTTGGAGGTGATGTAAAACCTGCTGATGTCTTGAAACTAGCTGAAAAATATTTTGGCTCTATTCCACGTGGTGCAGAAGTTACAGATACAAAACTTCCTGATGTTGTGATAGAAATAGAAAAAGACCGTTATGTGTCTTTGGAAGACAATTATATTAAACTTCCTTTACTTTCTATGACATTCCCAACGGTAGAAGCTCGCCACGTAGATGAGCCTGCATTGGATTGTTTGGCAGAAATTTTGGGACAAGGGACAACTTCTCTTTTGTATCAGAAATTTGTAAAAACACAAAAAGCAGCACAAGCAAGCGCAAATAATAGCACTTCTGAACTTGCTGGCGAGTTTAGTATGAGTGTAGTGCCGTTTCCTGGTCAGAAACTTGCTGATATGGAGAAAATGGTACGTGAGTCTTTTGCGGATTTTGAGAAAAAAGGCGTAACTGATGAAGATTTAGCTAAGTTTTTGGCAGGAATGGAAAGTCAGTTTATCAATGGTATGGCAAGCGTAAGTGGCAAAGTGTCGCAATTAGCATCTTATCAAACGTATGAAAATAATCCAAATTTCTTTCAAACTGAAATAAAACGCTACCGTAGTCTCAAAAAAGAAGATGTAATGCGTGTTTATAACCAATATATCAAAGGAAAAGCCTGTGTTATTTTGAGTGTTTATCCAAAAGGACAAAAAGATGTAGCTGCAGAAGACAATTATAAAGTCAATGAAAGTGGCTATACTGCACCCAATTATGGTTATGCTGGACTGAAATATAACAAAGCAAAAGATAACTTTGACCGCACAAAAAAACCTGCATCAGGCGCAAATCCTGTAGTAAAAGTACCTCCATTTTACCAAAAAACGCTTAATAATGGTTTGAAAGTAATTGGCACAAGAAATGCAGAAACGCCAACCGTTACTATTGCCCTTTCTATCAAAGGTGGACAATTACACGCTACAAACGACCTTGATAAAGCTGGACTTGCCAATATGTTTGCGCAAATGATGAATGAAGGAACGCAGAAATATAACTCTGAACAGTTTTCTACAGAACTTGACAAACTAGGAAGTTCTATTAGGTTTTTTGCTGGTGAAGGAGAAGTAAATGTACAAATTCAATCTTTAAAGAAGAATATTGATAAAACTTTGGAGCTTTTTGAAGAAAAATTATTACACCCAAAATTCACGCAAGAAGATTTTGACAGACTGAAAAAACAAACTTTGCAAGGTATCAAAAATCAGCAAACACAACCTACTTTTATAGCCTCTGACGTATATAATAAGGTGCTTTATGGACAAAATCACATCAAAGCAGTGGCTATGAGTGGTACTGAAAAAACGGTTACGGCATTTACTTTGGCTGATGTGCAGGCATATTATGATAAATTTATTGTACCAAATGTTTCTAACTTGGTGGTTGTGGGTGATTTGGAAGACAAAGAAGCTTTTGGAAAAGTGTCTTTCTTGGAAAAATGGAATAGAAAAGATGTGGTTATTCCTACTTATGCACCTGCAAAAGCCATTGACAAAACTCGTATTTATTTAGTTAATAAAGACAAAGCTGCACAATCAGAAATCCGTATTGGTTACGTTACAAGTATGCCTTTTGATGCAACTGGTGAATACTACCGTGCAACTGTGGCAAATTATATACTTGGAGGAGCTTTTAACAGTCGTGTGAACTTAAATTTGCGTGAAGATAAAGGTTGGAGTTATGGGGTACGTACAGGGTTTTCTGCCAATAATATTGATGGTCGTTTTACGGCTAGCGGTGGCGTAAAAGCTAATACTTCTGATAGTTCTGTTGTAGAATTTATGAAAGAAATGAAACTTTATGCAGAAAAGGGAATTACTCCAGAAGAACTTGATTTCACAAAAAGCTCAATAGGACAAGCTGATGCTTTAAAATATGAAACAGGTTTCCAAAAAGCTGGGTTTTTATCTCGTATTATTGATTATAATTTGCCAAAAACTTTTGTAGATGAGCAAAATAAAATTTTGTCTGCTATCACAAAAGAAGAATTAGATGCACTTTCTCGTAAGCTCGTTATGACTGACAAAATGGCTATTGTTGTGGTAGGTGATAAAAAACTGATTTTTGAAGGACTTAAAAAATTAGGTTATGAAGTAATAGAACTTGATGCAAATGGTAATGTAGTTGTAGAACAAGCAACAATTATTGACCCAAGAAATCAGGTAGGGGGTGCTAACGAAGTAGTTGAGGAAAAAGTGGTTATCCCTGCTAATGAAACCAAAAAACAACGTAAGGCAAGAGAAAAAGCTGAAAAATTAGCAAAAGAAGCGCAAGAAAAAGCTAAGAAAGCCCAAGAAAAGGCAGCAAAAGCTAAATAATAATTATTTTAGCATACTATTTCGCTTACTTACCCAAAAAAGCCTTTCCAAACTTTGGAAAGGCTTTTTATATTTTGAGATTTAAGCATTAGTTTTTAGCTAATCTTTTCAAAATTCTTCCTTTTGCCGTTTCAATTTCCAGCAAATAAATACCATTTGGCATATTTCCCAACGAAATAGTTGTCAAATTAGCATTATTTTCAGAAGATAAAACTTGTTTTCCTTGCGTATCATACACACGTACAAGAGATTTAGCTACATTCAAACCAGAAAAATCAACCACAAAATCACCATTTGAAGGGTTTGGAGATATTTTTACGAGGTTTGAAAGAGAATTATCTATGCTTGTTGCTAGATTTTCTGTTATGGCAAAGGCATAAGATTGGGTTGGGCTGCTATTCCCACAAATACCGCTTTGCGTAGCTGTTACTACATAAGTAGTTGATAGTTTTGCAGTTGTTGGCGTACCAGAAACAATACCAGTTATTGGATTTAATGACAAACCAGCAGGCAAAGTAGGATTTACGGAATAAGTCAAAGAAGCTGTACCAGTTGCGCCTGCATTAAGCGTGTAAGGTGTGCCCACAATACCATTAGTAGCTGTTGTTGTCATAAATATGATATTAGGACAAGAAACCGCAATAAGGTATGTTCTAAGATTTCCACAACTACCAGCACCAACGCCTTGTATAGCCGTTATTGTGTAAAGAGCTGACGGTATAATTGCCGTTGGCGTACCAGAAATAATGCCAGTTGTTGGATTTAATGACAACCCAGGAGGTAATGTAAGGTCTACTGTATAAGTTATGGGTTGTGTGTTACCTGTTACAGATACATTTAAACTATATGGATTACCAATAAATGAGGGCATAGTCGTAGTATTTACAAATGAAATAACTGGACAACTTATACCAAATGTATAACTCCTTGATTGTGAGCAAATACCTTGTGCTGCGGTTATGGTGTAGGCAGTAGAAAATACCGTACCAGTTGGCGTACCAGAAATAACCCCTGTACTTGTATTGAAATTTAAACCAGAACCCACTAAACTAGGTGAAATAGTACAAGTAAGCGCACCCGTATTACCAGTTATATTAGGGTTTAAAGTGTAAGGAATTCCAGTAGTAGCATTGGTAGCTACTGTATTGTTGAATAAAATAGTAGGGCAAACTATAATAATTGAAAAGTTTTTTATTTGAGAACACTGAGTACCATTACTAACCTCAATGGTGAAATTTGAAGTACCACCAGTTGTTGGCGTACCTGAAATAATACCTGTTGTTGATGCAAGAGAAAGACCATTTGGTAGATTTCCTGCGCTTACAGACCACACAGGTATCCCCGTAAGCCCAGTTTGAGTTAATGTGGAATTATAAGCTAAATTTATCGTACCGTTTAATAAACTCAATGGTGTAATTGTTATAACGGGGCAGATTATAATAGAAAATACTTTTGTTTGTGTACATACCCCATCTGTTATTTGAATAGTGAAATTTGATGTACTTAATGTTGTTAGCGTACCAGAGATAAGTCCTGTTGTAGCACTTAGGGCAAGCCCTAAAGGTAGGCTGCCTACACTTACAGACCAAATAGGTGTACCAAATAAGCCAGTTTGTGCTAGTGTTTGAGTATAAAGTGTATTTATAGTACCATTAGACAGATTTGTGTTCGTAATTGCTATGGTACCACAAACATTTACTGTAACATTACTGCTGGTAATTGTTACACCTGTGGTAGTACCTAAACCAATATAATTACTTGTAACTTCACATCTATATACCCCAGAGTCTATATTGGTCACACTTGGTACATTGTAACTAGCACTTACAGCACTTGGTATTAAAACATTGTTTTTATACCATTTATATACATTAAGTGAACCACCAATTGTACCATTAATAGTAAGCGCATTACCTATTCCAAGCGTTCTTATTGCTGGTAATATAAAATAATATTGTTGATTAGCAGTATATGTAGCAGGCTTTGGATTGATAGCTTCTAAATCTGCAAAATCCAATAAATTTTGATCACATCTTAAATTTGTTAAACTGACAGGTAGAACAGGCAAACTAGTTAATTGATTACCTATACAATTTAAAATTATCAAAGTTGGTGGTAAAGCTGGTAGTACTGTTAACGGATTGAAAGAGCAATATAGGTTTTTCAACCCAGAAGGGAGAATAGGCATATTTGCAATTAAATTGGATCTAAAACCAAGACTTTGCAAACCAGTTGGTATGATAGGCAGATTAGTTAGATTATTATAGGAACAATCTAAGTTAGTCAAAGAAGTAGGGAGTGTGGATAAATTGGTGATATTATTAGAATAGCATTCTAAATTTATCAAAGAGCTAGGTAGTAATGGTAGTGCTGTAAGTCGGTTGTTACTACAATTTATATACCTCAGAGTGCTAGGCAGCGTTGCTAAACTTGTGAGTTGGTTGTTATAACAATAAAATGTCTGTAGATTAGCAGGTAAAGATGGCGGATTAACAAACTGATTATAACCACAATCTAAATATGTTAGACTACTTGGTAAAGTGGGTAAAGTTGCTATTTGGTTATAATAGCAACTTAAATACTGCAAACTAGTGAAATATTCTACACCACTCAAATTAATAATATTGAGAGATTCTATAGATAAACCCAGCGCAGATGTAATCCCAACACAAGTGGTTTCCATTTGCGCTCCCACAAAACACGCAGGATAAAGTGTTTGTAATCTAGCTCTGAAATTAGCATCTGGGATATTCACCAAAGCAGCTTTTGCAGGTGCATACAAGCCCACAAACGCAAGCAACAACAAAAAGTACATTTTCTTTTTCATAGAAAAACAATTAAAAGGGTTTATTAAAATGATTTATTTTTGCAAAGATACAGAAAATTTGGAAATAAAAATAAAAAATTAGTTTTTCATCATTTCTGCAATGCTATTTCCAGCTTTTAAACCGCTCCCAGTAAGCACAGAAGCCACTATTTCATCATCAGCAGCTATTTTAAGATATTCACAAGCACCTGCAAAAACGGCAGCACTCGTAGGCTCAACAAAATAACCTTTCTTAGCCAAAAATAGTGTTTTTTCTTTGATTTCTTCTTCATCAATAGCCAAAAAGTAACCACCAGTAAGCTCTACATATTGGATAATTTGCATTCCACGCACAGGTGCAGCCACCATCAAACCTTCTGCATAACTTTTGCCTATTTCAATGTTGGGAATATGTAAAAGTTCTTGGGTAAATGCTTGATACAAAGGCGCACACGCAGCTACTTGCACACCAATAATTTTAGGAATTTTTGTGGTTATTCCTGCTTTTAGAAGTTCTCTAAATCCAATATAAGCCCCAATAATGAGTGTGCCGTTTCCAGCAGGCAAAATCACAGTATCAGGAGCTTTCCAGCTTAATTGTTCGCAAATTTCGTAAGCAAAAGTTTTTGTTCCTTGAAAGAAAAAAGGGTTATATGCGTGGCTTGCGTAATAACTATTTTTGTTTTCTGTAGCTTCTAATGCTGCAAAAGTAGCATCTTGCCTAGTTCCTTTGATAAGTTTTAGGTTTGCGCCATAAGCTATTATTTGTGTTAATTTAGCAGATGATGTGCTTTCTGGCGCATAAACATCTAATAAAATGCCTGCTTTGGCACAATAAGCCGCTATTGCTGCGCCTGCATTGCCTGAAGAGTCCATTATGGCATGTTTTATGCCTAATTCTTTCATTTTACTCACCAAAACAGATGCTCCTCTGTCCTTGTATGAACCTGTGGGGAACATAAAATCTAGTTTTAAAATCAGCTTTTGTGTGCCTAATTCTATGGTTTGCAAAGGCGTTGCTCCTTCTCCAAAACTAATAATATTGCTATCAAAACTAATAGGCAAAGCCTCTCTATAACGCCACATATTAGCGGAGCGCATACGGATTGCGTGTTTGTCAAATGTTGGTAAAAAGCGGATATTCAGCGGAGCGTCTGCCTCACTTTTCCAACGCAAATCATTTATAGAGTATTCTTGCCCTGTTTTGCTACAAATTAGCGCATTTTGTTTGCCCACTTTTAAAAGATGTTTTTGTTTAGAAAGATAATTATTATTTTGTATCTAAGCATTTTTGCGTATAAAGCACCCAATTATCTACATCTAAGGCGCACAAATGACCATTATAGCCTACTTTTACACGAAAATCTTCTGGTTTTAGACCATAATAACAGCCATTATCTATACAAATGATTTGTTTTTTATTTAAAATAGCTTCATTGATAGCTTCCAGAGTTTCAATTGTATGTCCGTGAATGATTGTTGCGGTGATGTTTGGAGGAATATAATCATTATCTCGTTCCCAAAGCATTGCATTATAATCATCAAAAGGCTTATCTGCTTTAAAATTGATGCCTGCGTGTACAAAAATAAAGTCCTCCATTTGGTAGCAATATGGCAAATTTTCAAGGAAATTCTTATATTTTGCAGGAATAAGATGTTTTTTATCTGATGAAGCTGGTGTATTTTTCTCTCTGTCAAGTGCCATTATCTCGTGATTGCCGCTTAATGCAAATATTTGATATTTTTGTTCTTTCAATGATAAAATAAAATCTATCACCCCTGCGCTATCATTTCCTCTACTAACATAATCTCCCAAGAAAAAAATTTGGTCGTCAAAAGTCGGCTTTAATTGATCCAAAACAAGTGCTTTAAGTGTTTTTGCACAACCGTGAATATCACCAATAGCAATTCTTCTACCTTTCCCAGTTTTTTGTAAAATTATGTGCTTTTCTATCATATTTTTTTTGGTTGCAAAATAGTGCTATTCAATTTGAGGTTAATTTTTACCTACTTTTGAAAAAACGCTACTTAGATATTTGTGTTACTGAATAGGTAAAAAGCCTTTTTCTCCTAACGCTTTAATTATCCCTCGTAAAAGATAATTATTATCAAATCTGATGATATATTTTCGTGTTCCTTCACTTTCTGGCATAATCATTTTTTTATCAATGAGTTTACGTATTTGTCTTGATATTTCGGAATCTGTCTTTCCTACAAAGAACTCTTTCAAATCAGCAGCTTGTATGAGTTGTTTTTCAATAATTTTTTTAAGTATTTCAGTTTCATTAGGCGTAATATATTTTCTTTCCAAGGAATATGAAATAGCAGGCAATAAGATTTCTTTTTTCAGAAAATTATAATCTAAAAGTTTATCTATTTTCTCTATTTCTTCTTTTAGACCTTTTAAAACGTATTCTATCCAAATTAAAATACCTTCATAAGTCCCTTTGTCGGCTTCTGCTAAATAAGAATAATAATCATTCCTATTATTACAAAATACCGCCGTAGGATTGATTATTCTGCCTAAATCAACATTAAAACCTGTTTTTACAAGCATTGCATAAGTAAATAAACGAACTGTTCTTCCATTACCATTTCCAAACGGATGCACCCAAACAAAACGGTGATGCGCTATTGCAACTTTGAGCAAATCATATTTTGGACTATCTTCTACACCAATAAAATCAAAAAGTTCTTGCATATAATCATTTACTCGCAACCATTCAGGAGGTTGATGTTTTGATTGATTTATTTTGATGTTTGTTTGCCTGTATTCTCCTGGCGTGCGGTCACCTTCACCATCAGGCGGAGTTTTCAAACCATCAACTATCATTTTATGCAACTCACTGATAAAAAGTCTATTTATTGGGTATTCTTTGATATTATTCTCTATAAAAGTCATTGATTTCTCAATGTTCTGAATTTCTTTTATTCCAAATGGGACATTCTCATTCGTTGACTTTGTGTCAATCTTTGTTTCTATATATTCTGCTATTGTTGTGTTATTGCCTTCAATTCTCGCAGAGCCAATACTTTCTAACATGTGAAATATCTCTTTTAACTGAAAAAATACTTTTTCGTGAGTAGAGCCACTAAGTTGTTTTTTACGTAGATAATCCAATTCAATAATTAAATCCGTAAGTTGCGCACTGAAAGATGGTGCTACCAACTTTAAGTCATAATGAATAAATTTTGCTTCTGACATTTGTTTTTTTTAGATGTACTGCAAATATACATAAAACAATTAACAAACACAAATTAAACAATTAACAAATTTTATTTCAAATTGTTATTTATCAGTTATTTATGTCAATAATTAAAAAAAAAGAATTAACAAATGAATTAAAAAGAATTAACACATTTTAACACATTTTGATACTTTTGGTATATTTTAACATGTTTTAGTGTATTTTCAAATAAAAACACAAAAAAGTCCTAAAACTTTCATTTTAGGACTTTTTTTGCTGAAATTAGCTAAAATTCTCTTTATTCTTTCTTTTTCTCTTTTTTAGGTTTCTTTTCTGCTTTCTCTTCAATTTCATCATCTAAAACGTCATCAGCATCATCAACAAGGTCGTCAACGACATCTTCCAGCACTTCTTGTGCTTCCAATGGCACGAGTGCATCAAGGTCAGAAGGTTCTTTTTCCTCTCCTTCAACGTAGGCAATTTTAGTGATAGAGGCAATTTCGTCACCTTTACCTAATCTAATAAGCTTTACGCCTTGTGTAGCACGTCCCATAATGCGCAAATTAGCCACGCTCATACGAATAGTCATACCAGATTTGCAGATAATCATCAAATCATCTGTATCTATTACATCATTGATAGCCACTACTTTACCAGTTTTTTCACTGATATTTAGGGTACGAACACCTTTTCCGCCACGCCTTGCAATTCTGTAACTTGATACTTCAGAACGCTTGCCATAACCGTTTTTAGAAACTACCAAGAGTTGCGTATTTTCTTCACTCACACATACCATTCCAACCACTTTTTCTATTTCAGGATTTAGTCTTATAGCTCTCACACCTGTTGCACCACGTCCCATAGCACGTATTTGGCTTTCATTGAAACGTACAGCACGCCCAGAATCAGTTGCAATTAAGATTTCATCATTTCCAGTTGTCAAACGCACTTCTAAAAGCATATCTCCTTCATTGATATTGATGGCATTGATACCACCACTACGAGGACGAGAAAACTCTTCTAGGCGTGTTTTTTTCATTGTACCATTTTTGGTACACATAATAATATAGTGGTTATTAATGTAATCAGCATCTTTTAGGTTATTGACATTGATAACCGTTCTTACTTTGTCATTTTTTTCTATCTGAATAAGATTTTGGATAGCACGTCCTTGCGCTGTTTTGCTACCTTCAGGGATTTGATAGCCTTTCAACCAGAAAATCTTGCCTAAATCAGTGAAAAATAACAAATAATTATGTGTTGAAGCTATAAACAAATGCTCTGTAAAATCATCTGTTTTTGTTTTTGCGCCACGTGAGCCTGTGCCTCCTCTGCTTTGTGTGCGGTATTCTGTGAGAGAAGTACGCTTGATAAAACCATTGTGAGAAACCGTAAACACAACTTGCTCATCAACAATCATATCTTCATCTGTAAACTCATCAGCTACATAAACAATTTCTGTACGGCGTTTGTCAGCATATTTGTCACGAATTTCTGTTAATTCATCTTGCAAAATAGTCTTTCTACGGCTTTCATTGGCAAGAATATCTTTCAAATCAGTAATAAAAAGCTGAATTTGGCGGTTTTCCTCTACTATTTTATCTCTTTCCATACCAGTAAGACGTTGCAAACGCATTTCCAAAACAGCTTTTGCCTGCAAATCAGAAAAAGAATAACCTGTAATCAGTTCATTTTTAGCAGTTTCTGGGTCTCTTGCTTCACGAATGGTTTTTATAACAGCATCAAGATTATCCAAAGCAATTAAAAAACCTTCCAAAATATGCGCCCTTTTGAGTGCTTCTTTCAAATCATACTGTGTGCGTCTCGTGATTACCTCGTAGCGGTGTTCTACATAATGTTTTATCAAATCTTTCAAATTGAGTGTATAAGGTCTGCCTTTCACCAAAGCAACATTATTCACGCTAAAAGAAGACTGTAATTGCGTATATTTATACAAATTATTCAAAACAACATTCGCAATGGCATCACGTTTGAGGTCATAAACCACACGCAAACCATCTCTATCAGACTCATCTCTCAAATCAGAAATACCTTCAATTTTCTTATCATTGATAAGTTGTGCCGTTTTCTCTATCATAGATGCTTTATTGACCATATACGGAATTTCCGTCACGACAATTTGGTCTTTGCCAGATTTTGATGTTTCAAAATTGACTTTTGCACGCATCACCACACGCCCACGCCCAGTTTCAAGACCAGCTCTTACGCCATTATAGCCATAAATAATGCCACCAGTAGGAAAATCAGGGGCTTTTACGTGTTTGATAAGTTCAGAAATAGCTACATCAGCATCATCAAGATACAAGAAAATACCTTCAATAAGTTCACCCAAATTGTGAGGAGCCATATTAGTAGCCATACCAACGGCAATTCCAGATGTTCCATTCATCAAAAGATTAGGAATTTTGGCAGGAAGTACGGTAGGTTCTTCCAAAGAATCATCAAAATTAGGCTGAAAATTAACAGTTTCTTTGTTCAAATCCAGTAAAAGCTCTTCCGCAATACGAGAAAGACGAGCTTCTGTATAACGCATAGATGCAGGAGAATCACCATCAACAGACCCAAAATTACCTTGTCCGTCCACAAGTGGATAACGCAACGACCAAGGTTGCGCCATACGTACAAGCGTGTCGTACACAGAAGCATCACCGTGAGGGTGGTATTTGCCCAGCACATCTCCCACAATACGAGCAGATTTTTTGTAGGCTTTGTTGTGATAAACGCCCAGTTCAGACATACCAAAAAGTACACGTCTATGGACAGGTTTTAGTCCATCTCTTACATCAGGAATAGCCCTAGAAACAATCACAGACATAGAATAATCTATGTAAGCGGTGCGCATTTCATCTTCTATATTGATGGGAATAATGTTTGAAAAGGGAGTTGGGAGGTCAGTTTCGTTTGCCATTTATTTTTAAAATATTTTCTTCTTTTTTCAGTTAAATCTTATATATTGATTATGATGCAAGATAGTTCTTTTTTATGGAAAAAACTAACTTTTTTTGAGGAAAAATGAAGAAAAAACAGTTTTTGCAAACTTTTTTTTAAGTAGGTACGTTTGGTATTTTGTATGACAAAGAAGTTTCTTATATTATTGCTAATTGTGCTGTTTGGTGGCTTTTTGTTGCCTAAGCAGTTGCTTGCGTGTAAGAAAAAAACTGAAAGTATAGAAGTTGAAAAATCTTGTTGTAAAAACACTTTAGAAGAAAAGTCAAAAGAAAGTCCAGAAAATAATACAACAGAAAAAAAATCTTGTTGTGAGAAAACTTTAAAAAACGTCAAAAAAGAAACTTGCAAAGGACAATGCAATGATTGTTCCTGTGATAATACTTGCTCAAATGTTGCTTTAATGATTCCATTTGCAACAGAAATTGAAAAATTGTCTTTTTTCATTATTTCTAGCAATTATTTTGAAACTAAATCCTATCTTTCCACAGGATTTATCTCTATTTGGACTCCCCCAAATATACGCTAAAACACTCCCAATAGCCAAAAAACCGTTTATTATCAGATATTTGAAGCTCTAAAACTTTGAATATTTAGGGATAATTATTTTAAAAATCATTTTTCAAAAAACTCAAAACTCAAAACTCAAAACTCAAAACTCAAAATTTCTAATAATGAAATCAATAATAAATTTATTGATAGTAATCACTGTATTACTTTCAATGTCAGCGTGTTATGCGCAAATCAAAGATGCCAAAACGGAAACCGTAAAAATTTATGGAGATTGCGGAATGTGCAAAACAACCATAGAAACGGCAGGAAACAGCAAAAAAATCTCCAAAGTAAGTTGGAACAAAGAAACCAAAATGGCTACGCTTACCTACAACCCAAACAAAACTTCACAAGACGAAATTTTGAAAAAAATTGCGCTAGCAGGTTATGATAGCGACAAATTTCTTGCGCCAGATGACGTGTACGCTAAACTTCCTGATTGTTGCCATTATGACAGAGCCAAAAAAGAAATGCCAAAAATGGAAAAAACAGAAATGAAAGAAGACCATTCTGGGCATAATCACGAGGCAAAAACGGAAATGAAAACAGAAGCAAAAACAGACGTAAAGCAAGAAGGAAACCAGTCAAATAACCAACTGAAAGCAGTTTTTGATAATTATTTTGCACTGAAAGATGCACTTGTAAAAACTGATGGAAATACTGCCTCTACTGCTGCAAAAGCACTTTCTGGAGCTATTAGTACCGTTAAAATGGATAAACTAACAACAACAGAACATACTGCTTTTATGGCAAATATGAAAGATTTGAGTTCTCACACAAAGTTTATTTCAGAAAGCAAGGACATAAGCACACAAAGAACTCATTTTATGGCACTTTCAAAAAATATGTATGCCCTCATTAAGGCTACAAAGCCAGAAATGCCTGTTTATTACCAATTTTGCCCAATGGCAAATGATGGCAAAGGCGCAAATTGGTTGAGCAAAGAAAATACTATTAAAAACCCTTACTATGGCTCTCAAATGATGAGTTGTGGTAAAACAGTAGAAACTATTAAGTAAAATGACGTTCTACATCAAAAATATGGTATGTAGTCGTTGCAAAATGGTGGTAAAGTCTGAATTTGAAAAACTCGGACTTTACCCCATTTCCGTAACGCTGGGTGAGGTACAATTAGACAAAAATAACATTGAAATATTAAATAGCGAACTTGTTAAGAATCAGCTTGTTACAAACTTACATTTGCTTGGTTTTCAGTTTATTGAAGATAAGAAAAGCAGGTTAATTGAGAAAATAAAAAACTTAATTACAGACTTGGTTCATACCAAAAACAACGAAATCAATATAAATTTGTCTGAATATTTGATACAACAACTTTT
>JAYVHJ010000482.1:0-3652 GCA_043771315.1 Raineyaceae bacterium | reverse complement strand
CAAAGAAATAGTAATAGGAGCTGTAACAGCAGGTAAAGCATTTAGTGCAGTGATAGCAGTAGCCAAACTAGGATAAGTAGTAGCAAGACCTGCGCCCCCATTAGTAGAAACTTGCCCTAGTGTTGTTTGGGCAGTACCTAAAATAGTGAAAATAGTGAGTATTGTCACTATAAAAGAGAATTTTCTCTTTTGTGTGGAGTTTTGTATGGTTTTCATAGAAAATTTTAGTTTAAATTATTGCGAGTGATTACTGTTGTGTATCTGCAAAAAAATCAGGCTTTATAGTTGAAAAAGTATTTGAAAAAAAGAGTAATAAGAAGTATTTGGTTTGGTAATATTAAACGTAAAGATAAAATATTTTATTTGTTTTCTTTTTCTTTTCTTTGTGATTGCTAAGATTTATCTTATATATCTCCAAATCCCTTCAAATAGCGTTTGCAACTACAACAAAAACTCTTCACCAATCTCCAAAAACTTCAAATCCCCTTTAATTTGCTTGTTATCTTCAAAGGTTTTTAAAAGGCGTGCAGGCTCACCCAAAGGCTCATCTGCGAGGTCATAAGTGCCATAGTGCATTGGAATAAAGGTATTTCCACCCAAATCATTGTAGGCTTGTAGGGCTTCTTGTGGCGTTGTGTGTGCATCACACATAATGTTGGCAGGCTTGTATGCGCCCACAGGCATAAAACACACGTCAGGCGCACCCATAACGGTTTTTATCTCTGTAAAATGCTTGTCGTAAGCGGTATCACCAGCAAAATAAAAAGTTTGGTTATTTTGTTTATTTTTGATAAAAAAACTTCCCCAAAGCGTTTGATTATAGTCCAAAATGCCTCTTCTGTTCCAATGTTTGGCAGGTAAAAAGCTTATTTCTAAGAGATTAGAGAAATTTTTAGGTATAAAACCACCCCCAGCCCCTCCTTGAAAAGTAGGGGAGTTTTGTTCCACTCCTTTTAAGGAGGGGTTAGGGGTGGTTGTTTTATCCAAATCAAAATATTGCCACCAACCCGCTTCTTGATAATTTACTTTCTGTTGATTTCTACCTAAAAGCTCCCCAATACGTAAAGGCATAAGTATTTGTATATTAGGATTTTGAGAGATGATTTTATTAACGCAAACCTCATCATAGTGGTCTCTGTGTCCGTGAGAAATTAGCAAAAAATCAATATTTTTGATATCAGAAATAGCGCAGGGAAGTCCTGCAAGGCGTGGTACAAAAGGCAAATCTATCAAAACAGGGTCTGTGAGCAAGGTAACGCCATTTATACGCATAAAAAAAGATGAATGACCAAGCCATACAATCATATCTTTGTTATCCTTCATAAAAGTCTTATTTTCAATGACTTTCAAGCGAAATTTATCCTTTTTTTTCTCTTCTTTTTGCGGATTGGTGCTAATTTGCCACTTCAAAATAGTGAGCGGATTATGTGGTTTTGACGGGTTTTCAGAAAATTCAAAGCGGTTGTTTATAAACGGATTTCCTTTAAAATCTTCTCTAACATTCTTTAAAAGCGGATTTGAAAGATATTCTATCATGTGTGAGGTGTGAAGTGTGAGGTTTTTATTTTCACAAATGTAATAAGTTTTTTAGAAAAATACTTTACGAATAATCAGGTTATAAAATTAAATCCTAAAAAATTGATTTTCAATGTATTACATCACTTCACACTTCACACTTCACACTTCACACCTCATTAGTTATTGATTTCTTGCAAAATTCTAATACATTTGTAGATAATTTATAATAATTCAAAAAAATATGGGTTTTCGTTCTTTTTTAGCCAAACCGTTTGCTAGTTATATTGTGTCTGCACAAAATAAATGGGCTGCCACACCTATTGAAACACAAAAAAATGTTTTTAATAACCTTATTTTTCAAGCGAAAAATACCGTTTTTGGTAGAGAACATAATTTTGCAGGCATCAAAACGCACCAAGATTTTGTTAAAAATGTGCCAATACGAGATTATGAAGGGCTAAAACCGTATATTGAGCAAGTCATACAAGGCAAAAATGATGTTTTATGGAAGGGTTTGCCTGTTTATTTTGCCAAAACAAGTGGCACGACTTCTGGCGTAAAATACATTCCAATCACCAAAGAATCTATACCAAATCATATCAATAGTGCTAGAAATGCCCTTTTGACCTACATACACGAAAGCAAAAACGCTGACTTTTTGGATAAAAAACTGATTTTTTTGTCTGGAAGTCCAACGCTTGATACCAAAGGAAAAGTGCTTACAGGACGTTTGTCGGGCATAGCCAATCATCACGTACCTGCGTATCTGCGTACAAATCAGTTGCCTACGTATGAAACTAATTGCATTGAAGATTGGGAAACCAAATTAGATGCAATTATTGAAGAAACCTTACATCAAAATATGTCTTTAATTTCTGGTATTCCGCCTTGGGTGCAGATGTATTTTGACCGTTTGCAGGCAAAAACTGGCAAACAAATCAAGGATATTTTTCCTGATTTTTCTCTTTTTGTGTATGGTGGCGTAAATTTTGAGCCTTACAAGGCTAAATTATTTGAAAGTATTGGCAAAAAAATTGATTCAATAGAGCTTTTTCCTGCTTCTGAAGGCTTTTTTGCGTATCAAGACAAAATGATTTCTGAAGGATTATTACTTCTTTTGGATACGGGAATTTTCTTTGAATTTGTGCCTGCGGAAGAGTATTTCAACGAAAATCCTACTCGTTTGACTATTGGAGAGGTAGAATTAGACAAAAATTATGCCCTTATCATCAATAATAATGCAGGACTTTGGGGCTATTCTATTGGTGATACAGTTAAATTTGTTTCCAAAAATCCGTATAGAGTGGTCGTTTCTGGTAGAATAAAGCACTTTATTTCTGCTTTTGGCGAACACGTAATAGGAGAGGAGGTAGAAAAAGCTATGAAATATACGCTTTTGCAGTTTCCAGAAGTGGAAATCACAGAATTTACGGTTGCTCCGCAGGTAACGCCACAAGTTACATCACAAGAAAATGCTTTACCACATCACGAATGGCTTATTGCGTTTTCAAAACTGCCAAATGATTTGAATTTATTTGCGCAAACGCTTGACAAAGAAATGCAAAAACTTAATATTTATTACAAGGACTTGATAACTGGAAATATCCTAACTACTTTGAAAATTAAAGTATTGCCTTCTGATGCTTTTATTAGTTATATGAAATCTTTGGGGAAATTGGGTGGGCAAAATAAAGTGCCTCGTTTGTCAAATGATAGAGAAATTGCAGAGAAATTGTATAAATTTTAATTATAAAAATAAATAATATGGGTGTAGATGTAAGTTTCAGCATTAACTTGATTAGTTCTGAATTAAAACAAAATAAAGAAATCCCTCTCAGTTCTTTTGGTGCGGCAAATTCCAACGCTTTTGAAAATCTTTTTTATAAAGACACTACTATAAGACGTACAAGTATCCCTGTAAATATGAAAAAAATTTTAAATAAAAAAGAGTTATTCAGCATAACCGAATAACTCTAAAACCTATACAAATCTTATCTAAAAACAACTAACTAAAACCTAAAACTATAAACAACCCTCTTTAGAGTATGTTTAGAAACTATCTTATAGAAATATAACAATGTAAAATATTGCGTATCTTTTGTAATTTTGTATAAAATTATCACAATTATATTCA
>JAYVHJ010000481.1:0-8015 GCA_043771315.1 Raineyaceae bacterium | reverse complement strand
TGAATATAATTGTGATAATTTTATACAAAATTACAAAAGATACGCAATATTTTACATTGTTATATTTCTATAAGATAGTTTCTAAACATACTCTAAAGATAGTTCCTTTTACAATTACTGCGTTGTCATTTAAGTCATTTTGTTTGAGTAAAAAAGAAAATCCATAAATGGCAATAATTATTCCAAAAATACAAAGTACAAAACCTACATAAGAGGCATTTTTGTAAGCATTCATCTGATATAATTATAAAATGATAGATAATTTTGGGTAATTTAGAAAAAAACAAAGATAAACATAATAATTATTTTTTGTTTTCTGAGCGTGATATTTGTATCTTTGTGTTTGGAAATAATTGTTTCACTTAAAACCAAAACTAATATGAACGTACATAAGGTTTCTGATGTCATCAAAGCGGGTGGCATAGAAAAATACGCCAAACTCAAAGGCTTGAAAAGTGTTTCTGCAAAACTTGCTGGTTCTATAGAATTCACAGATAAAGAATGGAAAAAAATGCTAAAACTAATGAAAGAAGACTAAAATGGCTATTATTTTTGACACAAATATTTTGGTGCATTTTTTAGAGATAAAAGCGTAACACTTAAACAATTTTTATGAAATATTTTTTTACTTTAATAGGCTTTTTGCTGGCTTTTTCTTCTTGTTCTAATTCATCAGAGGCTTTTTTATTGAAAGGGCGTGAACTTATGAAGGAGAAAAAATTTGTAGAGGCAATAGAAGCACTCAATAAAGCAATAGAAAAAAACGAAAAAAATGCAGATGCTTTCAATACTCGTGGAGTGGCTTATTTTGAGCAAAATGATTTTTCAAATGCTTTGCAAGACTATAATCAAGCCATAAAATTAGCTCCAAAAGACTACAAACCACTTTTTAATAGGGCAGAAACCTACAAAGCACAAGGAAACAAAGAAGAGGCTCTAAAAGATTATTCTACAGCTATTTTGCTCGCACCACAACAAGAAAATACCTCAGGAACTGCTCTTGCAGACCTTTACAATAACCGTGGCGCAATACAAAGTGAGCTAGGAAACAAAGAAAAAGCCCTTGCAGACTTTGATAAAGCTGTTTCTATCAATTTAAATGATAGAAATGCCGTTTATAATAGAGGAAACATATATTATAACCTTAAAAACTACGAAAAAGCCGCAAAAGATTTTGCAAAATCAACGGAAATAGATGCGAAATTTGATAAGGGTTTTCATAGTTTAGGAACTACTTTTTTGCTTTTGAAAGATAATGAAAAAGCTTGTTTAGCATTTCTCAAAGCTGAAAAACTAGGAAATATTGCTGCAAAAACAGACAGAGCAGAAAACTGCAAATAAGTGGTGAATTGTGAATTATGAATGAATATAAAATTTTGACAATCAAATGATTATGTAGCTTTGACTAAATCAAAAAAAATATCAACTACAGGAATTTACAAGTTATTCCAAAAAATCAAAAAGAAAACCACTGTTAAGTAGCTCCAAAGGCAACTAAAACAAATGTGCATAATGGTTTCAAAGGTTTTGCCTCGCCAAAGTGCAGAAGAATATACAAAAAATTGAAAAAACAGCCTACAACCCCAAAAAACAAACATTCCAAAGGCTATTTTGTGCCCTAATTTTGTGCTTATAATCTCTTCATACGCACTCACACACAACAAACCCATCAAAAATACCATAAATGCTACAAAAAATGTATGCACATACATTAGTTGTTTGTTGATGAGATTGAGAGAAGAAAGTTCAGTTTTCCACTTAAAATATACAGGGAAAATCACGTGAATAACCGCCAATATCATCAGCAAAAAACCTATTATTTGTAGTTGTAAAGCCATTTTTTTAATTGATTTTAGGTTGATTTCAAATTGATTTTAGGTTTTTCTACTTCTTTTCAAGGATAAAAATAGATACAAAAGGCGTGTGTTTTATTTCTTGTTTGATACTGAAATTA
This sequence comes from Raineyaceae bacterium, assembly GCA_043771315.1. GTDB lineage: Bacteria > Bacteroidota > Bacteroidia > Cytophagales > Thermonemataceae > JANYGM01. The sequence goes on along the minus strand of JAYVHJ010000481.1, from coordinate 6,061 downwards.
CTATTTTGAAAAGTATTTTTCCAAGTTATTTTTTTGTGAAAATGTAGAAAACCAATGGTATAAGCTATAAAATTGGACAAATCTTGCAAATGTTCTACTAAAATAACTTTGCCATTTTCTTTAATAATCCTATTCAATTCACTAAAAAAAGTGTTTCTTTCGTTTTCTTCTCTGATTTCGTGTGCAGAAAATATCAAAAATGCTACATCTACACTATTTTTTTCTACTGGAATATGATTTGTAGTGATATTTTGTGTATTTGGAAACGCTGGATAGGCTTTTCTAGCTCGTTTGATAGAAATTTCTGTATGTTTTGTTTCATCATAAAAATCAAAAACTTGTAAATTTTCAAATTGATGCTGATTTTTTAGTAAGATACTTGTTTCATCAAAACCTGCATTAATGTTGATAATATTGCTTTGTAACGGGATTTGAAGGTTTTTTATCCAAGAAAAACTATACAAATCAGAAAAATCATACACATAAGCAGATACAAAGAGAGAAATAAGTGTTGGCAAAAGCACCAAAAATGCTATCAACAATAAATAAATACTATACGTTTCCCCTAAAAATGTAGCCAATAATACCAAAAATATAATAAATAATCCAGAAAGCAAATAAAAATGCCAATTAAAACGGATAATATTTAGTACGCCCTGAAATGGTTGTCGTGCTTGTATTTTCATTTGATTTTCATTTTATAATCTTGATTATCAATGTATTGTATTCGTAACTGTTTAGGTTTGTAGATACGTCACCGCAGTGCGTATCAACATAGAACAACACAGAAGTAAATAAAAACATAATAATTGATTTGGTATAAATACATTACTCTATGTGGATACGCACTGCGGTGGCGTATCTACAAATACATTATTTATGACCTAAATAGTTACTTGTATTCATTCAAAATTTCTAATTCACAATTCATTTTTCCATTGTTCAATTTTACCTTTTTTCCAAAAATATGGAATGTTCTCTACCACAAAAGCATTGGCAAGTACCAAATCTTTGATATTGAGAGTTTTAAGAAATCCTACTTCTTGATGTAGCACACTTACAGGCGTGGGTGTCCAATCTTCACGCACCCCTTCTACAGTAGTAACATTGTTGGTTTCTGCATTGTAGGAAAACGTAAAAGGCAAAGGACCTGCAAAACGCCTAGCTTGTTTCCAATCTTTGAAAGGAGAGTTTTCAGGAAGTTTTGTAGTAACATTATCCACCACATTATCAGTTAGACTATTAGCTAGATCATCTGTATTTTTGCGTTGTATTTCAATAGAAAAATTGGACTTTTTGGAAGTTATTTTGATGTTAGTAGTGTTTTCTGTAGTATTTTTGGTATTTGTTTTGGTGAGATTTATGTCTGTATGAGAATATTTATACTTAGTAAAAAAATTGCCCAAAAGTTGCATTTTCTTCTTATCTGTTTCAGATTTGAGGATATATAAACCTCTCAAACGCTTTCCCGCATTGTTTTTGTACCTTACAAACACACGAAAACCAATAAGAAAAAAATCATTTCCTAAAAAAGCTGGAAATCCTTTAGGTCTTAAATTCCTTGTTTGCACCATTGCAACGGCAATAAAAGCCCACTTTTTGCCTAACTCGTCTTCAAACATATCAAGCTCCAAACAGGGTGGAATAAGATGTTTTAGTTGTTCTTCTGGAGCTGCAAAAGTCAAAACAATGGAGCTATCAAAGTGCGCTTGCACCGCAAAAGGGCTATTTCGTAAGAAAGAAAACATATTTTGAGTTGTGAATTATGAGTTGTGAGTTGTGAATGAATACAAACGTGTTCTAAATCCTATTTAATTTGCTTTTTGTAACACAAAATTATCATAATAAACCAGCATAGCAAATACAAACGCAACAAAGATATTAGTTTTCCCAAATAATAAAAGCTCTGGCGCAAGCAAAAACTCTATAATATTCATCAAAATAACAATAAAAATCTGCATAGACGCACAAATATTGCGCTTAAAACGACTCACAATCCAAACAACCATCACAAGTTCTGCAAAACCTATCATTTTCGTAAGCACAGGTGCATACAAAGCGTATTCTTTGCTAAAAGTAATAGTTAATATTTTTGCCACAATCTCTTCGTGTCGTGGGACAAACATAAGAATTTTGCAAAAAAGACCATTTACAAACCATACAAATACAGTTATAGATGTAAGAATGACAGAGATATATTTTTTAGAAATCATTTTACAAGTTTTTATTAGTCTAATCCAACATTTATGTGAGTTTGCTTAAAATTACTCAAAATCTTTCCAATTTCCTTGCCAGTCGTAATATTCTAAGGCATTAAAGTTCTTTTTGTAGTCATAAAAAGAACTTTCTCTGTGTCCATAGCCCAAATAAAGGTATTTTTTGTTCGTTTTTATGGCGTGTTCTATCTCCACGAGCAAGGTATGAATGCCAGGACTGCGCTTTGAAAAATCAGTATCAAACATTGCAAACACACTAGAAACGCTTTCAAAGCCATTATCTATAAAACTTACAGCATAAAGCTGGTCGTTTTCGTAAAGTTGAATTTCTTGTGTATGTGTGGGCGCAGTTGCAGGCGTGCGAGAGAGAAAATTATAAATGCTATCTGGTCTATTATGCTCAAAACGCAGTCGGTGTTTTTCAAAAATGGCTATTTTTTCTGGTGTAATATGGGCATCAGCAATAATTGTGGTGATGTCTTGGTTTTGTCTTAAAACTTTTTTCTGACTTTTTCTATAAGAAAATTTTTCTAAATTGATGCGCAAAGGCACAATGTCCCAAACTTCACCATTTTCTTGTGTACTTGTCATATTTCTAAAAAAATAATCTCCAAAATGCCTCCAAGCATCAGCCAAAAGCACATCTAACTCTTTGGGAGCAATATTTTGCGCAAAAAAATATTTATCTTCTTTCTTCATTTTTTTTTACCACTAAGAACATTAAGAAATACACTAAGTAAGCACTAAGTAATTATGAATTATAAATTGTGAATTATGAATGAATACAAAATATTGATAATCAATTTATTAAGTATCATTTTAAGATTTTCATAACATAAACTAATTATAACAACCAACTTAAGAAACACAAATTAGACCTTAATTTACAACCTTCATTTAAACTATACCTCGTTATTTTCAATTTGTATTTTCATTCATAATTCATAATTCACAATTCATAATTATTTAGTCTTCTAAAAAATTATTCATAAAAGTAGCCTTCAAAATCAGCCAAATGAGCCAAAAAACCACTGCCCACGCAAGATAAACCTGATAAAAATCTCGTGTTTGTGTGTTGCGAGTTTCTAATATTTCTGTGGTTTCATATTTTGAAATTTTAGCAAAAATTTCTTGCAAGGTTTCATTATTTGTAGCCCTAAAAAATGAGCCCTCAGCGGTCTTAGCAATATTTTTGAGTGTAGTTTCGTCTATTGTGTTGTCATCATACAACATAATTCCTTGTTTATCTTTGCCTATTGGCACTTTTCCTTCTTTCCCAATAAGAATTGTATAAATTTTAATATTATATTGAGCCGCAAGTTGTGCTGCAAGTTGTGGGTCTAAATTCCCTGCAGTATTGTCGCCGTCACTAAGCAAAATCATTATTTTTGATTTGGCATCAGAGAGTTTCATACGGTTGGTAGCCACCGCAATAGCACTTCCAATAGCAGTTCCTTTTTTTTGTATCAAAGAAAAATCTATTTCATTGATAAAATTCTCCAAAAGAGTATAATCAGTCGTGAGAGGCACTAATGAAAATGCTTCCCCTGCAAAAACGACAAGCCCAATCCTATCTGAAAACCGCCCATTAATGAAATCTTGTGCTACTTTTTTGGCAGCTTCTAAACGGTTTGGAAGTAAATCTTCTCCTACCATAGACTCTGAAATATCCAAAGCAAGCACAATATCAATGCCTTCTGAAAAGCGTTCTATGCGTGTATTTACCTTTTGAGGGCGTGCAAGTGCCAAAACAACAAGTCCAAAAACTACTCCTAAAAGAATATCTGGCAAAAAACGCAACAAGCTAATAGGCTGAAATTTAAGTTTTTGTGTAGAAAGTGCGCTTGAAAGTTTTTGTTTTAGTGGCATAGCCAGCAACCAACGAAATACAAACAAAAAAGGGACAAGAATCAGTACATAAAGCACATAATTATTTTCCCAAGTGTATTCACCCAACAAATACGGTGAAAACCAACTGATATCGTACCAAATTTTATCCAAACGTAGTGTGTAGTGTGTAGTGTGTAGTGTGTAGTGTGTAGTGTGTAGTGTGTAGTGTTTTTATCAAATGTATTTCCACTAAACACTACACACTATTTCACTACACACTAAGAAAGTTTTCTATAAAAAAGTGTTGAGCAATTTGTAGGACACAAAATGTCTTCTGCTACTTCTTTTATGTCTTTTACAGTAATATTTTCTAATATATTTTCTTCTTCATTCACCATTTCAACCTTGCCAAGTGCGGCAAAATACGCCAAATTCATAGCTCTATTTAAGAGTTCTACTTCTGAAAAAAGTATGGTAGAAATAGCTTTATTTTTTACTTTTTCTAGTTCAATTTCTGATAAATTTTCCATCAAAAATTCATCTACAACGGTTTCAATAGCTTTATTAGCATCTTCTAGGGTAATATTATCATTCAGATTTCCCTGAATAACGAGAAGTCCAGCATCAATAGAGCCAGAAATATAAGCACTTAATTCGTTGAAAAGTGGGTTTTGTTTGACAAGTTTTTGATACAAACGTGAAGATTTTCCACGCCCCAAAATATCACCAATCAAATCAGCCACATAATAGTTTTTATCCAATCTATCAGGCATTTTATAGGCTTTATAGATGGCATTTTGTGGCACTTTTCCAAAAATCTCTGCGGTTCTTGCTTCTGTTTGCTTTTCTTCTTGTGGAATGTTACGTACATAAGGCGCACCCGCAGGAATAGGCGCAAACCATTTTTCTGCTAACTCCTTGATTTGTTGGGTACTTACATTGCCTGCAACTACTAAAATTGCATTATTAGGGATATAAAATTTCTTAAAAAAGTGCTTTACATCGTCCATAGTGGCATCTTCAATGTGCGCAATTTCTTTGCCAATAGTTGCCCAACGGTAAGGGTGCTTTTTGTAGGCAAGTGGGCGCAAATGTAGCCACGCATCTCCGTAAGGCTGATTTAGATAACGCTGCTTAAACTCCTCAATAACTACTTTTCGTTGCGTTTCTAATGATTTATCATCAAAATTAAGTGAAAGCATACGGTCAGACTCTAACCAAAAAGCCGTTTCTAAGTTGCTTACAGGCAAAGTAATGTAATAATTGGTGATGTCGTTTGAGGTAAAAGCGTTATTTTCCCCTCCAACTTGTTGCAAAGGTTCATCAAACACAGGAATATTGACAGAGCCACCAAACATTAAGTGTTCAAAAAGATGCGCAAAACCAGTTTTATTTTCGTCTTCATCTCTCGCTCCTACTTGATAAAGTAGGTTGAAAGCTGCTATAGGCGTTGTTTTGTCTTGATGTATGTAAACTTGCAACCCATTTTCTAGGGTAAATTTTTCGTAAGAAATCATTAGTTATGTTAAATTATTCTGTCACAAAAATAGCAAAAAAAGAGAGAAAAATAAGATTTTTTTTGCTTTTTTGGGAATAAACATTGGAAGCGTCCCATTTGGAAATAATGAAGGTACAAATAGCAACAACAAAATAACAAAACCATAAAAAAACATATTGAAAATAATTATTTTTGGCACTAAAATTGTTGCTTATGGGGCAGAAGCTTCTATTTAATTTTCTTCTAATCCTAATTATTTTTCCTAATGGAACACACAGGGCAAGCAGTAACACCAGCAACAGCGGTAACTGCACCGTCAGTAGAAACACCGTTTTTACAGTTGTTTTTACTTTTCTCCTTCACAATTCTCTATAATCTTTTTTTCTGGAATGAAGACTGGGGACTAAATCTTTTTATCTTCAACACGCTGATTTTGATAACTTTATGTTATCTTTTCAGGCAAAATCTCCAAAAAAATCAACTCGCTTGGTTGCTTCTTTCTGGCACAATACTCACA
>JAYVHJ010000480.1:0-3534 GCA_043771315.1 Raineyaceae bacterium | reverse complement strand
TTATTTTTGTCTTCCAAAACGCTCAAATTGGGGAGTTCTGCTAGTTTATATTTGGTTTGGAAAGCCTGCAAATCCTTTGTAGGCTCATCAGAAACGAATAAGATTTGTGTTTTTGAGAATTTTTCTTTGTTTTTGTAGATTTCTTGGGCTTCGTATTGGCAATGGTCACAGGTGGTATTGAAATAAATAACCAAAATGCTTGTATATGTACTAGAAAGGTCTTTTTCTGTAAAATCTTTGTCGTTTAAATCCCTAAAAGAAAAAGCAGGTAGTTTTTGGATAGTTTGGGAGATAATGGCTTTTTTCTGTGTGGTTTGCGTGATACAGAAAACCAAATAACCCACCACAGACAAAATAACCACCAAAACCAAAATACGGATATATTTGAGCATAAGTAATTATGAATTTTAAATTGTGAATGAATACAAAGTACAAGCTGATTAACAAACTTTACTTAGAAAAATTTATTTTGCAAAACTAACTTGTAAAAACACAACAAAAATTGTCCAAATAAGCATCAAAACACCGTAGGAACTTATAACAAGTGTAAACATCTCATTATAAGTACGTTTTAGAACTAATACAAACCCAAAAGCAAGGATAAACCAGTACAAAATCTCAAAAAGATTAAGCGTACTAAGTGGGTAAACAAGCCAAATAGGTACATTTTCTTTGCCCACAAGTGCCAAAACTGACCAAACATCAAAACTGCCAATATCTTTGAGTGTGTAGCTTTTAGCAAAAAGAAAATAAACTGTTTTTATGACTTTGGGAAGGATAAATATCGTTTCTGCTATTAGAACAATCTGGAATATTTTTTTGAAAGAAAGTTTGTAATTAGCTAATAATAAACCTATTGTAATGCTTATGGTAATAATAAATAACTTAAAAAGCAAGAAAAAAGGAATAATACAAAACGAAATCCAAGCATTTTCTTTCTGGTTACTCAAGATTTTTTCTATACGCTCATAAGCAAGTTCTTCTCCCAATGCCTCAAAATACAAACCATCATACAAAATAAATTCTTTATTGATAAAAAGTATTCCTGCATAGCAAATACACAAAAAAAAGAAAAATATCCTTTTGTCAAAAGAGAAAAAAGAATGATAATCAATAGTGGAAGTCATAGGTTATTTGATAGGTGTGAATAAGCTATCAGCAATTTTAGTGTTAATTTGTATAGTTTCTATGTTAGTTATTGCTTTTTTATCTATTACAGACATATTTATTGTAAAAGGAAATACCATTCCATCTACTTTCTTATGATTAGAAAGGTATGTATCTGTTGTTGTAAACATCAAATTTATTTCTGATAAAACTGGATAGTATGTTTTTTCATCAAAATACAAATAGTAAGTGCTACCATTTTCTAGTTCTACTTGTAGTTTAAAGGCTAATTGGTTTTTTACTTTTGCCTTACCTTTAAATTCTACCTTATGTCCTTTTGCTTTATAATTACTAAGCATTAAGCAAGGATAAGAAGATTCAAATGAAGGATTTCCTCTTTTAAATTTATTAAATAGGTCAGGTTTACCCATTTCTGTAGAACTATACCAGTAATAAGTACCATCAGTAGCAGTAATAAACTTTTTTGTTTTTAAAATTCGCTCGTTATAAAACTTACTACCTTTTTCATATTTTTTAAAACTATCGTAGTCAGATAATAAGACCTCATCTGCACTTCTATCATTTGGAGATATTTTACCAGTAGAATAAATGGTATTAATATTCATCCAACTAGCTTCAGAGCCATTATTTTTAAAGATATTAGAAAGTACCTCATTTAATGTTTGTGCTTTTACATTCAATGATATGAGAAAGAGTAAGGATATCAGTATATTTTTTTTCATTTTTTTGTATTTTGAATTTGAATAAGCTTGCTAAATATATCAAATATTTAGCAAGCTTGTATTCGTTTTGAAACTAATTAAATTTAGTATCCGCCACCTAGACAATTGGCAATGTAGTACCCTTGGAAAGCCTCAATTACTGATATTGGTGTCAGTTCTGAGGTAGCCAATCCTCTAAGAAATCTACAAATTAGACTTCCTTCAATTAATCCCCCTTGCAAATTTTCCATTTGCTCATTATTTAACTTTTTCATAAAAAAGTAGTTGTTTAAAGATTTAAAAAAACTTGACATACACAAAATAGGTTTCTCTAGAATTATTGTTCTTTTGTGTGATGCAAAAGTATTACAAATGAAAATGTTATGCAACAACCAGCAGTATTATTTTGCTACTTTTAAGATTATTTTATTACTTTTACGGAAATATATCTAAATCATATGAAAACAGAAACCAAACAACTCGGACAAAACATTAAAAACATACGAGAACGTAGAAGTATTACCTCTCAAGCAGTAGCTACTTTATTAGATATGTCTCTTAGTGGCTACTCCAAAATAGAACGTGGAGAAACAGACCCACAATGGACAAGAGTTTTAAAACTTGCAGAAATTTTGCAGGTTACTCTTGACGAACTCCAAAACTACGAAAATTCAAAACCTCTCGCACAATCTACTGTTGGCACTATCAACAACAAAGGCACAGGAAATGGGCTTGTCGTAAACCTAAATCCACCAACAGAAAAAGAAATAAACGCATTTCTGAAAGAGCAAATTAAGCTAAAAGATGCACAAATCCAAGATTTTTTGGAGATTCTAAAACTGAAATCATAGTTTTTTTATTTGCTTTCTGGGCTGAAAATCTTATTATCAATAGGGATATTTATCTGGAGATTTGTAACTATTCTTTTTGATTTACTACCTGCTATTTCAGTAAATGACTGAAAGGGGAATAAAAACCCTTTCACATCTCTATAATCCAACAAAAAAGTTGTTATTATATCTGATAATTCTGAACCATTTTCATAATCAACTGAACGGTAAGCATCTATCATATAAGTTTTGGTATTAATGTACAGAAGCCTTCTAATGACTGTATTATTTTTTATATCTAATATATGATATTCTTTTCCATTTAATATTTCGTTGCGTTTGAGTTGTATGTTACCTGTATTTTTTAGTTCATTCGCAATAAAAATAGTCATATCTGTTTGTATAAAATCAATACCATACGTTGAAATTCTTTCCACATCATTATTATTGATTCTTTGCCAAGCTCCTAACGAGTCAGCACAAACAAGAACGTGAACTGGTTTTCTTATATTGCTATTTAGTTCTATTTTTGCTAAATTAGGTTTTTTAGCAAATTTCACATGTTTCGTAGTATCAGATTCAGAGTTAATATTTAAACTTTCAACTTTCATAGAATTGATAGTTAGCCACTTTGCAGATGCACCCATTTTCTCAAAATGATGTTTAAGAATTTCATCTTTGGTTTGTGCATTAGCAACAAAGCTTATGAAAGTGAAGATAACAATAATAAAAAATTTCATATTTGTATATTTTTTAGGATTTTTGCAGGTTTTTCATAAAAAAACCTGCAAAAACTTGTTCTTAGTTGCAATTACCAGCCAAGGCAATAATTTGCTTGGTCACTAATTCCTTGTGCATAGGCATCACCAACGCCA
>JAYVHJ010000479.1:0-7044 GCA_043771315.1 Raineyaceae bacterium | reverse complement strand
ATTTGTGGAATATGTTTTTTAATATTGGCACTACTCAAACACAACAAATTCAGCAAAAAACAAAAATAGATAAATGTTTTTTTGAGATGATTTTTCATAGAAATTTGACAAAAATTTAGTAGGTTTATCTTAAATTTTATCAAAAATACAAAAAAAAAGGCTAACTTTCCAACTTTTAAAATATTCTACTCATTTTTTAATCTTATGACTAACAAAACTAACAACCTCAAACATAATTTATTGTTTTCTTTAATACCTGTTTTTGCACTTGTTTTTGCCAGTTTTTTTTCTGCATGTACGCCCAAAGCCTACAAGCCCCAAATAGCCATTACACACACAGAAATAGATGCTGATATTATTGCTGACCCAAAAATAGAGGCTATTATTGCGCCTTATAAGGCAAAACTTGATGGCTCAATGAACCGTGTTATTGGACAAGCAGCCAAAGAATTGCCCAAAGTGATGCGTGCTAATGAATTTATTTTAGGCAATTTTGTGGCAGATTTGACTTTGGAGCAAGCTAAAAAAGAAATACGTGAAATAGATTTATCACTTGTTACAATGGGTGGTTTGCGTGTGAGTATTCCTGCTGGTGAGATAAGAATTTCTACTATTTTTGAACTTATGCCTTTTGAAAATGAAGTTTCTGTCATTACTGTAACTGGTGAAACCATGGAAATGCTGTTTGCTTATATGCTTGCTAAGAAAAATGTAGCTATTTCTAACGTGAAAATGAAGATAAAAGACGGAAAATATACACAAATTATAGTTAATGATAAACCTTTTGACAAAACAAAAACCTATACTATTGCTATTTCTGACTATCTTGCAGAAGGTGGAGATGGTATGGATTTTTTTAAGAAAGCTATCAAAACAGAAAAAATTGAACTCAAATACAGAGATATGATTATAGCACATATAGAAGAGCTTACCGCAGCAGGCAAAAAAGTTGATGCTCAACTTGATGGGCGTGTTTCTGAAGAAAAATAGTGCGGAATTTTTAATTGTGAATTGTGAATGAATACAATTTAATACAAATGATTAACAACCATATCTTTATAAAAATATTTGCAAGAAAAACCCTGAAAGGGTTTAACTATCATAACTCCGCATTTCATGTGGGAAAACAACAAACCAAACCTAATAAAATATTTTCATTTTTATTAGGTTTGGTTTTTATGACTATTAGTTTTAATATTTTTGCGCAAAATCAAGATGTTAATAACTTAAAATTAGCCTTTTTTGAGGCAAATATTGGCTTGGATACTCGTTATGGCTACATAAATAATACTGTAAGAGCTGATGATGATAGCATTTACAAAACTCCTAAATTGACTTTGGCTGAAAATAGGGCTTTGGGCATCTCTGGAATGATAAAATCTTCACTGCTTGCTAATTTTATACTTCATCAAGAAAATAAAAAATGGCGTTTTGGTGATATTCTTTGGGCGGGGCTTTCTGCAGGCATACTCCAAAACAACTATGATGTTGCTAATAATGCTCTGAAAAACAACAAAAATAAGGTTTGGTTTGCCTATAATTTTGGTTTAGGTTTTGCGCTTACTCGTCAGTTTTCTCCAAAAAAAGAACTTGGAATCAATCTTACTATTTTAAAGTTTATTGTTGATGATGTAGCAGAAAATTTTTCTGGTTCTGGGTTGGGTGTACGCTACCGTTATGCTAATATTGTGGGAGAAATAGGTACAGAAGCACGTAGAGAGGTTTTTGGAGGTTGGTTTTTGCCTACAACCATTCAGCCACGACAGTTTTATGTGAAAGGAAATATTTTACTGAAAAACCAAAAAACAATAGGTTTTCAGGCTGAAATAGCACAAAACACCTACAAAGACACACGTTTTAATAATGATTTTCAGTATAATATCTGGTCTGCACAACTTTTTTATGGGATTTATTTTTAAGAAAAATTTAATGTTGGTTTTTAAAAGGTTTTTCCTGTATATATACATGTACGTAGGCGCATTATGTATGCAAGCGCAAGACGTATATATGCCTACAAAAAAATCTTTTTTTGTAGAAAAAGGCTTTATAACAGGTTTTGGAGCAGGTTTTAACGCTTTGCAAGTGCCAGAAGGAAACTATCAAATTTGGTATTTTCAAGCTAAATTTTCTCACGAAATCTCCAGAAACAAACGCAATAAAAATAATAAACCCAATATTTTTGGGCGTGCTTTGCTTACATTTGAGCCACAAATAAACCCTGTTTTTATTGTTTTTAATAAAAATAGAGATTTCAAAAATGAAATTGAATTTGGTTTGAGTGTGGGCTTGCAACAGAGTTTTATTATCAATAACACGTTTGAGGCGTATATTATGGGAAGTATTGCACCTTTTTTTACGTCTGTGCGTACCACAAGGCAGGCGCAAGGATTTATTTTTGCTGATAATATTGGGCTAGGAACGTACATTTATCTCCAAAAAGATAAGAAATTAGCCCTAAATTTAGGTTTTAGGTTGCGACATTTATCAAATGCAAATACGAGAAAACCTAATTTTGGTATCAATACAAGAAATTATTTGATAGGAATTAGCTGGTTTTGGTAATGGTTGTTTGTCTGAATCACAGATTTAAGGCGGATTACGCAAATGACACGGATTTTTGAGGAAATTAAATTAAACAACAACATTGATAAATTGCATTTATATTTTATCAATTGTATTAAAATCCTGAAAGGATTTAACATTCATAGCTGTAAGTCGTGCTTACTGAAACGGGTAACAATGTATTTAAAAACCTAATTAACAATGTCGTTATCTAAATGCAATCAAAAAATCCGTGTCATATTTTAATCCGTTTTAAATCTGTGATTCCAGTAATTGTTTTCAAAACAACAAAAAAAAGAAAGATTTTTTTGTAAAATCAAAAAATATTTTCTTTCTTTGTGCTATCAATGACAAGATTTCACAATATAATCTTCATAAACTAAAAAAATTATGTCTTCTACAACCCTTACAGTAGAAATAAACCAACCATCAACCACAAGTGCTTGGGCAGGTGGAAAAGAGCCAATGAACGCAAGTTACGGCAAACTAATGATGTGGTTTTTCCTGCTTTCTGATGCTTTTACGTTTTCAGCTTTGCTAATAACCTACGGATTTATCAGGTATAGCCACGATGCCTACGAGGGCGCAGTTTCTGCCTTCCAATTTTCACAAACGCATTGGCCTATTCCTGAAAAGGTTTTTGCGTCCTTACCATTCCTACACGGAGTAAATGCGCCACTTATTTTTGTTGGTATTATGACTTTCGTCCTGATTATGAGTAGTGTTACAATGGTACTTGCCGTAGAAGCAGGACACAGAAAAGACCGTGAGGCAGTTGAAAAATGGATGCTTTGGACACTTTTGGGTGGTGCAGCTTTTTTGGGTTGTCAGGCTTGGGAATGGACTCACTTTATTACAGGCTCTGATGAGGGCGTAATGATGGATTCTTGGAAATACATTGCAGAAACAAAACAATATGGTTGGGTAAAAGAGGCTTACAGAGGTGCAAGCCTTGTTCAAAACGAATACGGACCTCGTGCTTTTGCTGATTTGTTCTTTTTTATTACTGGTTTTCACGGTTTCCACGTATTTAGTGGTGTTTTGTTGAATGCTTTGATTTTCTTTAATACGGCTTTTGGTACTTACGAAAAACGTGGTACTTACGAAATGGTAGAAAAAGTAGGACTTTACTGGCACTTTGTAGATTTAGTTTGGGTGTTTGTATTTACATTCTTCTACTTAATTTAATTGTGAATTATGAATTTTAAATTGTGAATGAATACAAAGTGTTTCTTCACAATTTAAAAAGCAATTTGAAGTAATTAGTTTTTTTATAATTATTCTATAATAAATTGATTATCAATTTTTTGTATTCATTCACAATTCACACTAGCAACTGCTAGTTTATAATTCATAATTACTTAAAAATTTAAACTAATAATAAAATGGGAGATATGTCAATGGCTGACGGTGGCGCAGCAGCACGAAAACAAATTTGGAAAGTATTTTTTATTCTTTTAGCAATCACAGCAGTAGAATTTGCTTTTGCTTTTTTGCTAGAAAAGAGTTTTTTACGTACATCAATATTTTTGGTGCTTACTATTGTGAAAGCATTTTATATTGTGGCTGAATTTATGCACCTAAAACACGAAGTTAAATCTTTGATTTGGGCTATTATTGTGCCTTTGGCTTTTATTACGTGGTTTATTGGTGCAATGATTTATGAAGGGGATTCTGTATTAAATAAGCATCCAACTACGCCAACAATCACCAATTCTAAGTAATTTGCACAAGTTATTCCATAATTTTTGTAAATAAAATAACAAAAAACCATTTAAAGAGTAATATTCTTTGAATGGTTTTTTTAGTAATATCTAATTCCTACTTGAAAATCTATTTTTTATTAGTATTTTTGTGGATTATATCACGCTGATGCATTTGATTTTCGTATCTCGTACCTCAAACTTCGTACTTGACAACCCCTAATATGAAACTAATTTTATTGCTTTTTTGTGTGTTTGGAGCAGTTTTTACGCCTGCAAACGCACAGACAAAAGCACAATTAGAAGAACAAAAAAAAGCCAGACTGCAAAAAATCCAAGAAGCTAATAGGATTTTGGAAGAAACGGCACGCAACAAAAGTGTTAATATTGGACAGCTTACCGCCTTAAATGAGAAAGTAGCTAATAAATTAGATATTATCAATGGTGCAAAAAAAGAAGTTGCACTCATAGATGACGACCTACGAGAAACCCAACAAATTGTTATTTCACTAGAAAATGACCTTGCAGAGCTTAAAAAAGAGTATGCCAATATGATTTATGAAGCCTCAAAAATCAGTAATGCCTACAACAAATTGAGCTTTATAATGTCCTCAAAGGATTTTAACTCCCTTTTTAGACGCATCAAATACCTACAACAATACACAGAAGCACGCAAAAAACAGGTATTAGAAATTGAAAAAACTAAACAATTTTTGCAAGAACAAAACCAAAAAATAGCTTCACAACGTAAGGTAAAGCTAGATGTTGTAACTACCATAGAAACAGACAACGCAGAAATTTTTCAATTACAAGCAGAAAAATCTTCTCTTGTACGTGAGCTTATGGGCAAAGAAGCACAAATAAAAGCAGAAATTCAGAAAGAAAAAGCCTCTATCAACCAACTAGAAAACCTTATTTCGGCACGAATAAAAGAAGAAATTAAAAAAAATACGGAAGAAGGCGCAAAAAAACCAACACTTACCCCTGAAAAAGAAAACCTTTCTAATTCGTTTGCAGCAAGCAAAAACAGCCTGCCTTGGCCTGTTGAATCTGGTTTTATTTCCAGAAAATTTGGAAAACAAAAGCACCCACTTTTCCCAAGTATTATCTTAGAAAGTCCTGGCGTGTATATTCAGACCAAAAAAGGAGAAAAAATACGTGTCGTTTTTGAGGGTAAAGTAGATGCCGTAAGTGAAACGACAAGTGGTTATTTTGTAATGGTCAATCACGGAGAATATTTTACGGTTTATAGTAATCTTGCTAGCGTAAATGTAAGTGTAGGCGACAATTTGCGCCGCAAACAGTCAATTGGCGTAGTCAATACAACAGATGCAGGCGTTTCTGAAATGCTTTTTTGCGTTTTCAAAAACCAAAAAAACATAGACCCAGAAAATTGGCTAAATGATAAATAGTTTTTAATTGTGAATTTTAAATTCTGAATTGTGAATGAATACAGCGTAAAAAACGCCACTTTATTTGTTTGTTTTCTTGGTATTTTTATTATAATTTTTGTTGCTGTATCTTTTGAGGGCTACTATTTTTATGATGATAGTACTTATATTGGCTACGCCTATCAACTGCAAAAAAATAGTTTTGTATTGGTTGATGATATTTTTGCGCACCGTTTGGGGATAATATTGCCGTTGGCTACATCTTATAAAGTTTTTGGCTTTTCTGATGTAGTTACCATTATGCTACCGCTTATATGTACGCTTGCGTGCTTGTGGGCGTTGTGGCATTTTCTTGTTCCTAAAAATAATTCTGAAAATATAGAGGAAAACACTAACTGGGGCATTTGGACGTGTATTTTCTTTTCTTTGGATTTTTACACTTTGTTTTTTGCTAATAAAATTTATCCAGATGTTTTGCTGACATTATTCACTTTGGGAGCAGTTTTGGTGCTTTTTAAAAGAAATAAACTAAATAGCAACATTATTTTATCAAGTATTTTATTTGTATTATTTAATTTTTTAGCTTTAATTTCCAAAGAACTTATTATATATATATTGCCATTTTATTTGTATGTTTTTGTGCAAGATATGCGACAAAAACACAATAAAACACATTCAGTTAAATTTTGGAAATGGAGTATTTTATTAGGAATTTTGGTGCTTGGTGCATATTTTGGCGCATATTATTATCATACTGGAGATTTTTTTTACCGTTTTAGAAGTATAGAAAATGGACGTTATGAAGCAGTTTCTAGTTATTTTGACAAACCTATTTCTGTACTTTTGGCACGCCTCACGTATGAGCCTATCATAATGTTTATCAATGGTACAACTATGATAGTTTTTGCAGGTGCGTTGCCTTCTTTTTGGCGAGTTTTTAGAAATATTTTCAATAAAAAAAATATGCTTGCAAGTGAGCATACCCACTTGTCTAACAAGATAGAAACTTACTTTACGTGGCTTTGCGTGAGTGTTTTGGCGTGTTTTTGGTTTGGTAGTACAAGTCTTCAAGTCTATAATCCTATTGGACTTTTCCCAAGAATGATACTTTTTATTGTGCCTTTTTTGGCAGTTTTGGCAGGGCTAAACCTTCAGAAAATTATTACCAATCAAAAATATCAGTATTTTTTTATCATAATATTTTTGTTTTCAGGCATAATTGCGTGGCAAACAGTAGGCTTAAAAACTGCTTTTATTTACTTCCTGCTGACTTTTT
The DNA here is from genome assembly GCA_043771315.1 of Raineyaceae bacterium. Taxonomy (GTDB): domain Bacteria; phylum Bacteroidota; class Bacteroidia; order Cytophagales; family Thermonemataceae; genus JANYGM01. Next base: position 112 of record JAYVHJ010000479.1, on the reverse strand, counting down.
GGATTAGTTTTTATGAAATAATTTACAAAATAATTCATAAAACACACCGCTTACTCCCTTCCCCACGTTCCACGTGGGGTTATGATAGTTCAACCCCGTTGGGGTTATTTTG
>JAYVHJ010000478.1:0-4203 GCA_043771315.1 Raineyaceae bacterium | reverse complement strand
AAAATACGCCAACGCCTATTACTTTCCCACGTATTGGACTTGCAAAAGCAGTAGGAACGCCAGTATTACAAGGAAATGGTAGTTATAATGTGCCATTTAGTATTGTTGTTACTAATTATGGTAATGAAGCAATCAATAACGTACAAGTGGTAGATAATTTGAGTGTATCATTCCCAGCTCCAGCAGTACCAAGTGTACTCGCAGGTGCAGTAAGTGTAACTGGTGGCACACCAAATGCTACATATACAGGAACAGGTGCAAACAATTTGCTTTCTGGAACGGATAATTTAGCAATAGGTGGAACAATGACCATTACGTTTACGGTGAATGTTGTAACAAATGGTTCTTCTAGTTTTACTAATAGTGCAGTAGCAAGCGGAACAGGTGCAACAAGCACAGTTCCTACAACTGATACTTCAAATAGTGGTACAAATGCAGACACTGATGGTGATGGAAATCCTAATGAGCCAACTGAAAACACACCAACACCAATTTCAATAGGAACGCCTATTATTGGTCTTGCCAAATCAGTAGGAACTTTGATACAACAAACAAATGGTAGCTTTAATGTTCCTTTTGTAATAACTGTAAAAAATCTTGGTACAGAGATTTTGAATAGTGTTCAAGTAGTTGAAAACCTTGCGCTTGCATTCCCAGCACCAGCAATATTTACGCTAGTGGGTGCGCCAGTTGCAACAGGTGGTTTGACACTTGCGACAGGTTACACAGGTACAGGAGCAAACATCAATTTGTTAGCAGCAGGAAACACACTTGCGGTAGGTGCAACTGCAACTATTACTATTGTGGTCAATGTTAATCCAAGAGGTGCAACAACAGCATTTGCGAATACTGTAGTAGGAACTGGAACAGGTGCAAATAGTGGTTTGCCTACAACAGATAATTCTAACAACGGTGGTGCTACTGCTATTGATACTGATGGTGATAATGAGCCAAATGAGCCAGTAGATAACGTACCAACGCCTATTAACTTGCCAATTATTGGGGTTGCTAAAAATCTAGTAACTTCTACTTTGCAAGCAAATGGTACTTACCGTTTAGATTTTGCAGTAATTGTGAAAAATATGGGTACAGAAACATTGAATAATGTTCAGTTGATAGAAAACTTAAGCCTTGCGTTCCCAGCACCATTGACATTTGCTTTGTCAGGCGTGCCAGTAGCAACAGGAGCAGGTTTAACAGCAAATGCAACATTTACAGGAACGGGCGCAAATACTAACTTGCTTGCGGGTACAAGTACACTTGCAGCAGGCGTACAAGGAACGGTCACTTTCTCTGTAATTGTTACTTTGAATAATGCAACAACATTTAATTTCACTAATACAGTTGTAGGAAATGGTACTGGTGCAACAAGCGGCACAAGTACAACAGGTAATTCTTCATCAGGAACAAATGTTGATACAGATGGAAATGGTCTTCCTGATGCAGGTACGCCAACACCAATTAGTTTGCCAAAACCAAGAGCGGTTATTGGGGTAAGCAAAATTGCAGGTACGCCAGTTATTCAGCCACAAGGTGGATTTAACGTAACTTATACTATCAAAGTGAAAAATATAGGTAATGTTTCTCTATCAAATGTTAATGTAAAGGAAAATTTAGATGTTACTTTCGGTGATATTGATAGGGTTGCAGGTTATGAAGTGCTTTCTAATACGGTTACAGTATTAGCTCCAAACGTAATGGTAGCAAATACGGCATTTAATGGTAAAGGTAATGCTACTTCTGGTGGGGATACCAATTTGCTTACTTTGACTGGAAATACGCTTGCAGTAGGGGCTGAAGCAACTATTACGCTTACTGTTTATGTGCGTGGATTTGGTCAGTTCTCTAACCAAGTAACTGCACAGGGAACTGGTTTAGCTGGTGGTATTGCGGTTGATACTTCTGGAAATAATACAAATGTAGATGAAAATGGCAACGGAATTGCTGATGAGCCTGCTGAAAATCAGCCTACTGTAATAGATGCAAATCCAATTCCTGTGGCTACTGATGTATTTATTCCTCAAGGTTTCTCTCCAAATGCTGATGGTCGTAATGATGTATTTGTGATAAATGGCTTGAATGGTAGAGGCGCAGATGTCAAAATCTACAACAGATGGGGTAATTTAGTGTTTGAAAACAATGATTATAAAAATGATTGGGCAGGAACGGCAAATGTAGGTTTACAAGTAGGAACGGATTTGCCAGATGCAACATATTTCTATATTGTAAAACTTACAGATGGTAGTAGTTTTGCTAAATACGTGATTATCAAACGTTAAGTTTTAATATAAAATTAGTAGGGACACGTTAAGGCGTGTTCTTACTAATTCTTATTGAAAACTAAACAATCAATGTATTTCATTTACAATTCACAATTAAAAATTCACAATTATTTATGAAAAATAATATTCGTTTTATCACAGCTTTTGGAATAGCTTTTTGTGCTATTTTGCTTACCAATATAAAAGCATTGGCACAGCAAGACCCACAATATACGCAATATATGTTCAATTCTTTGGCTCTTAATCCTGCTTATGCAGGTAGTGGAGAGGTAACGAGTTTTACGTTTTTGGGTAGAAAACAATGGGTAGGATTAGGGTCAGATGGAGGACCTACAACGGGGACACTTTCTTTTGATGCGCCCTTCCGTAGCAATACAATGGGTGTAGGTGTTAATTTGGTCGTTGATAAAATTGGCGTAGAGAGAAACATCACCCTAAATGCCTCTTACGCTTACCGTATCAAAATATCTGAAAAAGGAAAACTAGCTTTGGGTATTCAAGGTGGTTTTACGCAGTTTGCAGGAGATTATAAAAGTGTCCTTCATTCACCTGACCAAAGCGTACCAGATGCTGCATTTATGGATAATGTAAGCAAAATTGCCCCTAATGTTGGCGCAGGGATTTGGTACAATGATGCTCGTTTTTATGCAGGGATTTCTGCACCACGCTTGGTAAACTGGCAACTTTCTACTGATGCGCCTGTGGGTGCAAATGGAAATTCTTTTGCAGGTGAGCGTGCTAGACAATTTCGTCATTATTTCTTTACTACTGGTTATGTTTTTGATTTGAAAGGTGGAGAGTGGAAACTGAAACCTTCTATTTTGGTGAAAGCGGTACAAGCTGCCCCAGTTGCTATTGATATTAATGCTAATCTTTGGTTTTATGAGAAATTTGGGGTTGGTCTTTCGTATAGAACGGCATCTATCACCAATACAGGCAGAACTGGAGATTCTATTGATTTGCTTTTGGAGGCTATTGTTAGTCCTAATTTACGTTTTGGATATGCTTATGATTATTCTTTGACAGATTTGCGCAATTATAACTCTGGTAGCCACGAAATAATGCTTAGATATGAATTTACACGTGATATCAACAAAATTCTTTCTCCTCGTTATTTTTAATTAGGAGTGATGAATTAGGAATGAATTAAAAGGCTTATCAAATAAAAAAAATTTTTTATTTGATAAGCCTTTTAATTCATTCCTATGGTGGCTAAATCGTTAATAATGCCCTTTCATAGAAAGTATAGTAACAAACTCGTCACTTACTTCATAAATAATTCTATGCTCTTTATCAATTCTACGAGACCAACAACCCGCAAGATTATGTTTTAGTGGTTCTGGCTTACCAATTCCTTCAAAAGGCGTTTCAATGATTGATTCTAGTAGTTTACGTATTTTTTTAAGAATAATAACTTTATTTATTTTTTTCCAATAAGCTAAATCTTCTGTGGCTTGTAAAGTATATTCTATTTCCATATCTCGTCCAAGTCTATTTTTACAGTTTTACCTTCTGTGGCTTGTTTTCTGCTTTTTTGTATTTTAGCAACAAAATCAGGGTCGTAAGGTGATTCTTGGGCTACTTCAAATTTGATTTTCAATGCTTCAAAAAAAGCCGTAATTATGTTTAGTTCATTGGCATTTGTTGGGCGGGCAATAAGTACATTTTGTGGTTTCATCATTTTTATTTTTAAATTATTTGTTGGTATCAATGAAATATCTTGGTTCTCTATTATTTGATTTACAAATATACAAAATTTTTGGTAAATTGGAAAGCATATTTTGGAACGTTTTTTGTTGCTAAAAAGCTAAATTTTTATATTTTAAATATTATCACTATGAAAAAAACTAACTATTCTATCCAAATAGACAATCCTTGTGCGGAAAATTGGAATACAATGACCAAAACAGATAAAGGGAAG
>JAYVHJ010000477.1:0-2491 GCA_043771315.1 Raineyaceae bacterium | reverse complement strand
TTGGGTTGCGCCAACGCCCAAATATCAAAATCATTTTTGGAATCACCATAAGGATTAAGCGGTTTTAGGAGTGAGATTTTGCTTTCGTCATCATCATAGCCTTGCTCACCCAAACCATAAGTAGCTGCAGATGAAGCATATACAAGCGGTAAATCATATTTTACGCAAAGTTCCCATATTTTTTTGGAATAATTAAGATTGAGTTCATTGAAAATATTTACATCAAACTCACTCGTATCTGTGCGTGCGCCTATATGAAAAATAAACTCTACTTCTTGTTGATTTTTTTCAAGCCAATCAGCAAAAATAGTGCGTTCTACACGTTCTTTGATAGTTTTTCCTTCTAAATTTTTATTTTTTTCAGGGAAAGAAAAATCATCAACGGCAACAATAGCGTTAAAACCAGCTTGATTAAGACGAGAAATAAGGCAACTTCCTATAAAGCCTGCCGCACCTGTAATAATTATCATATTTTGAGTTGTGAGTTGTGAGTTGTGAGTGAATACAAAATACAATTTTTATAGCGTTTTTGCGTTTGTATGTGTATTATTTGTATGAATATCTTAAAAATAATAAATCTCTCTATTGAATATTAGCAAATTAAGTGTAAATTTACGACTTTTACAAGTAGTTTGATTAAATCAAAAATATAAACAACTTTATTCTTTCAATTTTAGTTATCAGTACGAAAATATTCTAAAATAATTTTGTAAAGCAAGCTAAAAAATACTTTGAACTGATTTTGAAGATAGTACGTTTTAAACTTGTACCAAACATTATACCAAAAAAACATATTTTAATAACACTTTTTAATAAGACAAATTTTAGCAAATGCCTAAAAACACAAACGCAACTGATACAAAAGTGCAAGAAACGAAAACAAACAATAACGGGAATATTAATGGTAAAATAGAAAAACAGAAAATTGCAAAAAAAGATGCAAAAAAGCCTGTTTTGCCAAAACCAATGATGCCAAAACCCAAAAAAGATGAAAATGGAGGTTACCAAGTCTGGCTCGTTACTATGATAATAGTTTTGGTGCTTAGTATGGTTTACTTTAATAGAAGTGCCGCTCCTGCAGAAACAACTTACAACCGCTTCAAGCAAATGTACGCAGCTGGCGACATCACAAATGTTGTGCTTGTTTCCAATGAGTCTGCGGTAGAATATACCATCAAAAAAGATGCTATTGATGCTAAAAAGTATGAAAAAGCATTGTCAGAACGCTCTCCACTTGCCTCATATAAAGGTCCACATTTTAGATTTTTGATTGCTAATCCTGATAAATTTGCGGAAAATTTTGATAAATTAGAAAATGAAACTTTCTCAAAGGATAAGCAAATAGGACTTGTAATAGAACGCCACAGCAATTATTCTGATACGCTTATTAATTGGGGTATTTTGATATTGATGGTAGTTGGTTTGTTTGTGCTGATGCGCCGTATGACAGGCGCAGGCGGACCTGGTGGGCAGATTTTCAATATTGGAAAATCTCGTGCTTCTCTTTTTGATGCTGAAAACAGAGTTCCTATTACATTTAATGACGTTGCAGGCCTAGATGAGGCAAAAGAAGAAGTAATGGAAATTGTAGAATTTCTTAAAAATCCTTCTAAATTTACTAATCTTGGTGGTAAAATCCCAAAAGGTGCTTTGCTTGTAGGCGGACCTGGAACAGGAAAGACTTTGCTTGCAAAAGCGGTTGCAGGTGAAGCTGGCGTGCCTTTTTTCTCGCTTTCTGGTTCTGATTTTGTAGAAATGTTTGTTGGTGTGGGTGCTGCACGTGTAAGAGATTTATTCAAACAAGCTAAAGATAAAGCTCCTTGTATCATTTTTATTGATGAAATTGATGCTGTAGGGCGTTCTCGTGGGCGTGGAGCTATGCCAGGCGGAAATGATGAGCGTGAAAATACTTTGAACTCACTTTTAGTTGAAATGGACGGTTTTGGTACAGATTCTGGCGTGATTATTTTGGCAGCAACCAACCGCCCTGATGTGCTTGATTCTGCGCTTTTGCGTGCTGGGCGTTTTGATAGACAAATTAGTATAGATAAACCTGATATAGTGGGGCGTGAGGCTATTTTTAAGGTACATTTAATGCCTTTGAAACTTGCCAATGACATCAACCCAAAAGAGCTTTCTGCACAAACGCCTGGTTTTGCAGGTGCAGAAATAGCCAATGTATGCAACGAAGCAGCACTCATTGCGGCACGCCACAACAAAACGGCAGTTGATATGTTGGATTTTCAGGAGGCAATAGATAGAGTAATAGGCGGTTTGGAGAAGAAAAACAAACTTATTTCACCTGATGAAAAGAAAATTGTTGCTTATCACGAAGCTGGACACGCTGTTGCAGGCTGGTTTTTGGAGCATACAGACCCACTCGTAAAAGTTAGTATTGTTCCTCGTGGGATTGCTGCGCTTGGTTATGCACAATATTTGCCAAAAGAGCAGTTTTTGCACCAAACAGAGCAACTTTTAGACGAAATGTGTA
>JAYVHJ010000476.1:0-5805 GCA_043771315.1 Raineyaceae bacterium | reverse complement strand
AAAAAAAAACGACAAACTAACATAAAATCAGAATAAAAATCTAATAAAAGTACAATTAAAAGAGCCGTTTTTATGTAAAATGAAAATTAAAACCTAAATTGCGTAAAATCTAAAAATACAAACTTTCAAAGTAGCAAAAATCAACTGAATTATTAGAGTTTTGTATTCATTTCAATTCAAAATTCAAAATTCAAAATTCTTTAATATGGATATTATCATAAAAAACGGAAATTTCACAATAGAATACATCAAAGATGCCACGCAACTAGCAGAATGTGTGCAATATCTTTCAAAAACATCAGTTTTTGCTTTTGATTTAGAATTTGATAAAAATAGGTATAAATATGGTTTTAATCTGTGTTTGATACAAATTGCTACTGCCCAGCGTTGTTTTGTCATTGACCCGTTGGAAAATATCAAATTGCAAGAACTTTTTAAGTTGTTTGAAAATCCAAATATTACAAAACTTGTTCATTCTTGTGGTGAAGATATGCGTCTGCTTCAACATCTCAAATGCTATCCAAAAAATGTATTTGATACTGAAATAAGTGCAAAACTCCTTAATTATGAACATACTTCTCTAGCCAAATTGCTGGAATTGAAGTTTGAAGTTACGCTTGATAAAACGCAACAAACAAGTAATTGGACGTTGCGCCCACTTTCTATGCAACAAATAAAATACTCTTCAAATGATGTAATTTATTTACTTTCTCTTAAAGATATTTTTGAGAAAGAATTGAAAGAAAAAGGCTTATTTGAGTATTTTGAGCAAGAAAACACTTATCTTAGCAATGTTAAATTTGAACAAGAAACAACAACAGATTATCTTTCAAAAGATGACAAACGTACACTTAGTGAGTATCAGCAGTATGTTTTGCAAGAAATGTTAGCTTTTAGAGAAACTATTGCTAAAAAAACGCAAAAACCAACTACGCAAGTCGTGGCTAACCAAACTATGCGAGATATTGTAGCAGGAAATATGCAAATCAGTAATTGGACAACAATGAGTGGCATTTATTGGAAAATTAAAACGGAGGAATATCAGCAAAAATTCAATGAAAAATATACAAGAATTTTGGAAGAAGCAGACAAAAAAAGCCTTTCAAAAGATGTAGAGGCACAGCAACGCTTTTCTGATGAACAATATGAGCTTTTCAAAGCGCAAAGAAAACTACAAGATGCTATTTTTGATAAGACTTTTCAGCCTATTCAGGCACAAATTGCCAAGAAATATGGCACTTTTGCAGCCAGATTTATGTTTAGCACAAATTTGATTATGGAGATTATCAAAAAACATAAAAAAATAACAGAACTTTCTTTCCCATATAGAATTGAAATGATTTTGCAAATGGCAAATGATTTGAAAATTGATTTGGAAGAATACAAATAGTTTCGTTTTTAACACTAAGAACACACAGAAAGACACTAAGTAAGCACTAAGAAATACAAAGAAAATACAAAAGACAAAAGAATTTTAACCAAAAATAATGGAAAATAACCTAAAAGATAAAAGTTTTGCGCTTGCCTTGCAAATAGTCAAAATGTGTAAATATTTGAAAGAAACAAGGAAAGAATATAGTTTGAGCCAAGAACTTTTGACACACGGCACACAAATAGGCGCAATAATGGTGCGTGTTGCGTATGAAGACGACAAAGAAGAAATTGCAAAAAACCTTTCCAATGCGCTCAAAGAGGCACAAGCCACAGATTATTGGATAGAACTCATTTATTTGTCTAAACTCCTAAATGAAGAAAATTATAATAATATCAAAAACGAAATAAAAGAGGTTTCTGATGGTATTGAGAGAAATATTAAGTTGTTAAATGCTGATTTTGATTTAGATACACCAACTTTGTACAAAGCAAAAACTCAAGTAAAATAAAAAGTAAATTTTATGAAAAAAATAGTCGTACTTTCTGGCGCAGGAATAAGCGCAGAAAGCGGAATAGCAACTTTTAGAGATTCTGACGGACTTTGGGAAGGACACAATGTAATGGAAGTAGCCACGCCTGAAGGTTTTGCCAAAAATCCTGCACTTGTTTTGGAGTTTTATAACCAACGCAGAAGAATAGGCAAAGATGCAAAGCCAAATGAAGCGCATTTTGCCCTCAAACGCTTAGAAGAGTTTTTTGAGGTGCAAATTATTACACAAAATATTGATAATCTGCACGAACAAGCAGGTTCTAGCAATGTTTTGCACCTTCACGGTGAACTTTTTAAGATGAGAAGTTCTCAAGACCCTGATTTGATTTTTGAAATGGAAGGTACAGAACTTGTTTTGGGAGATTTGTGTCCGCTTGGCTCACAGTTGCGCCCACATATTGTGTGGTTTGGTGAGGGTGTGCCTATGATGGCTATAGCCGTAGAACACGCTAGAAATGCAGATTTTTTTATTGTCGTAGGCACTTCTATGGTGGTTTATCCTGCTGCAGGACTTTTGAATTATACGCCAGAAAGCGCACAAAAATTTGTGGTAGATGTCAAAAAACCAGAACTAGAAGCTAAATTTAGGAATTTAGAATTTATTGAAAATAAAGCAAGTATTGGACTTTCAGAGCTTGCAGAAAGGCTGATTAAGGCGGAAACAACAAAATAAATATAAAAAAAGCCTTTCCAAAGTTTGGAAAGGCTTTTTATTTGTTTAAAAATGAGGAATATATTATTTAAACGCAGGAATTCCTGTAATTTCTGCACCCAAAATAAGTAAATGTATGTCGTGTGTGCCTTCATAAGTAATGACAGACTCCAAGTTCATCATGTGTCGCATCATTGGATATTCACCTGTGATGCCCATTCCGCCATGTATTTGACGTGCCTCACGAGCTACATTTAAGGCAATTTCTATGCTATTTCGTTTGGCTAAGGAGATTTGAGAAGTAGTTGCTTTGCCCAAATTCATTAGTGTACCCAAACGCCAGCAAACTAACTGCGCTTTGGTGATTTCTGTTAGCATCTCAGCTAATTTTTTCTGTATCAATTGGAAAGAACCAATTGGTTTTCCAAACTGAATACGCTCTTTTGAGTAACGTACTGCCGCATCATAACAATCCATAGCCACACCCAAAGCACCCCAAGCAATACCATAACGAGCAGAATCTAAGCAACTCATTGGCGCATTTAGTCCATCTGCAAGTGGCAAAAGGTTTTCTTTTGGAATTTTCACGTTATCAAAAACAAGTTCTCCTGTAATACTAGCACGTAAAGACCATTTTCCTTCAATTTTTGGCGCAGTAAAACCTGCCATTCCACGTTCTACAATCAAACCTTTGATACGCCCTGCTTCATTTTTAGCCCACACAACCGCCACATCAGCCATTGGAGAGTTAGAAATCCACATTTTAGCACCATTAAGTAAATAATGGTCACCCATATCTTTAAAATTGGTAACCATTCCGCTAGGATTAGACCCAAAATCTGGCTCTGTAAGTCCAAAACAACCCAAAAACTCACCAGACGCAAGTTTTGGCAAAAAACGTTTCTTTTGTTCTTCTGAACCAAATTTATAGATAGGGTACATCACAAGTGAGCCTTGCACAGATGCTGTAGAACGCATACCAGAGTCGCCACGTTCAATTTCTTGCATCATCAAACCATAAGAAATATAATCAAGACCACCGCAACCATATTCTTGCGGAAGTGTAGGACCAAAAACTCCCAAATCACCAAATTTACGTACTATTTCGTATGGGAAATGGTTATTTTCGCACCAAGATTCTATGTAAGGAGAAATTTGTTGTTTAACAAAATCACGCACAGATGCACGTATGAGCTTATGCTCGTCTGTAAGTAAATCATCAATATTATAAAAATCAGGTGCTTCAAATAAATCAGGATTACTTTTTTTCTTGATTTTAGGATTTACAGTTGTTAGTTCGTCAGTAAGCATAAAATTATGAAGTTTTAGGAAATTGTGAAATTTTAGTTGTTGTTTGTGAAGGCACAAACAGTAACATTTTTAGTTTTTTGAATAAATCCCTTGAAAAGATAAAATAAAATTTTCAAGGGATTTTTTAAATAATTGATAATAAGAGGATTATCCACCAAAATCATCAAAACGGATATTTTCTTTTGGCACACCCAAATCATCTAGCATTTTGAGAACGGCAGCGTTCATCATTGGAGGTCCGCACAAATAATATTCTATTTCGTCTGGTTCTGCTTGCTTAGAAAGATAGTTTTGAAGCAATACATTATGTACAAAGCCTACATAACCATCAGCATTTCTGTCTTCCAAAGAAGTAGCAATTTGCCATTTATCTTCTGGTGTGGCATCAGAAAGTGCCACGTGGTAACGGAAATTAGGAAAATCTTTTTCAATATCTCTAAACATTTCTGTATAAAAAAGTTCTTTGCGTGAGCGTCCACCATACCAAAAAGAGACTTTACGGTCTGTTTTCATTGTATGAAACAAATGAAATATATGAGAGCGTAATGGTGCCATTCCTGCGCCACCACCAATATAAATCATTTCTCTTTGTGTTGGATTAATATGGAACTCACCATAAGGACCTGAAATAGTAACTTTATCACCAGGTTTTGAGCCAAAAACATAAGAAGAACAAATACCAGGGTTGATGTCCATCCATTTTTTATTTACTCTATCAAAAGGAGGCGTGGCAATACGAATGTTTAACATTACTATATTTCCTTCTGCAGGGTGATTAGCCATAGAATAAGCCCTAAATTGCTCTTCTGGATTAACCATTTTCAAGCTCCAAAGTCCCATACTATCCCAATCCGCCTTAAATTTATCTGCACCAAGTGGGTCAGATGGATGTGGTTTGATGTCCATATCCTTAAAATTCACTGTAATCTTAGGAACATCTATTTGAATGTATCCACCTGATTCAAAATGTAAGGTTTCACCTTCTGGCAATTTCACTACAAATTCTTTAATAAAAGTAGCTACATTATAATTAGAAACCACCTCACACTCCCATTTTTTAATACCAAAAATCTCATCTGGAATTCTAATTTCCATATCTTGTTTTACTTTCACTTGACAAGAAAGACGTACGTGGTCTTCTTTTTCTTTGCGAGAAAGTTGTCCCACTTCTGTAGGAAGTACATCTCCGCCACCAGAAAGCACCTGACACTTGCACATAGCGCAAGTACCACCACCACCACAAGCAGAAGGTAAAAATATTTTTTTATCTGAACCAGCAAGCGTGCTTAACAAAGTAGAGCCAGCCGACACCACAAGCGGATTTTCTCTATCTCCATTGATAAAAATGCGTACATCTCCACTAGAAACGAGTTTTGCTTGTGCAAAAAGTAGCAAAGCCACCAGCAAAAGTATTACTACGGTAAAAGCAACAGCAGAAGCAATAATAATTTCTGTCATTTTTTGGTTTTGTTTAAGTTATCTTTAATGTTTTTTTTGCAAATATATTGAAAAATGCTTACTTTTCAACAAGTTGTTAGAAAAAATTGTTAGAAAAATGAAATATTTTTGAGAAAAACCGTATTAAATAAAATTAGGTTGGAGTAATAAAAAAGCCTTTCCAAATTTTGGAAAGGCTTTTGTCTTGAAATATTAAAGGACAGATAACTCCCCTCAAAAATAATCATTTTTAAGGGGAGTTATTAGAAATATTTAAAAACCTTATCTATTCTTCCATTCTGGTCCATTACCAAAATAATAAGGGTCTGTGTACAAATTTACCAAGTCATCAGAACTAACAGTTACATAAAATATTGGCACATTTGGGCAACCAATAGGTTTGGTAGTAAATACCAACTGTGATTTCAAGGTAGAATAAAGTAATTCTATCTCTTGTGGTGTAATAATAGTATTTCTATGC
>JAYVHJ010000475.1:0-1512 GCA_043771315.1 Raineyaceae bacterium | reverse complement strand
TGATATTAAGAAAATTCAGGCACAACTCCAAGATGAAGCCATCAATGCTGTTGCTTTGAAAATAGAAAAAATGAAAAAATTAGGTGTTGTTTTGAATCCAAACAACCGCCAAATGGCAGAAGATTTTGCCATGAGTACGCCTGCGGAGCAATATGACAGTTATTCTATTCCTAATCAGAGCGTCAGTAATAAAAAATCTGGGAAAATAAATTTCACCAAAAAGCCTGTTATTTCGTATTATAACAAGATTTCTGCTGATGGTTTTGATGTAGTAATAAATCCTATAAATACGCTAAAACCTGTCGTACAATTTACGTATGATTTGAAAGTAAAGTTTTTTAGAGAAAAACCTACAAGTTTGGTATTTCTTATGCCAAATGGAGATTTGAAACCAATACAAATACCCAAGTAAGTTGTACGTTTTTAATTTTGAGTCAATACATTAGTAACCAAAATATTGATTATTTTTATAATATATGACTAATTCAACTACATTTGAAAAGTACCTTCTTGGCACATTAAAAGTGCTTGGCGTGTTTGTGGTGCTGTTTTTTTCTTATCAAATGTATAAAATTGTTGTACCATATATATTGGTACAGGGTAGTTGGTGGCGTACTGATATTGATTTTTTGATGTCAAAACAGAAAATAGTGCGTTTAATGCATTATATGAGTGCTTTTTATGTACATATTTTTAGTAGTTTGTTAGTGCTTTTGGCAGGTGCAACACAATTTTCTCACGTTTTAATGACTAAATATGCCACTATTCATAGAAATATAGGCAAAATGTATGTTTTTTTGGTGCTTCTTGTAAGTGCACCAGGTGCGCTAATAATGTCTTATTATGCTAATGGAGGCACTATTGCAAAGATTGGTTTTGTTATTTTGAGTATTTTGTGGTGGGTTTTCACGTGGCTGGCATACAGTCGCATACGTGAGCGAAAATTTATTAGTCACGCTAATTTTATGTTGCGTAGTTATGCTTTGACATTTTCTGCTATTACGCTAAGAATTTATCAGTTTGTTATTCATCAGTTTTTTGGGTCAGATTTTCCGCTTGATAGCCTAGAAACTTATCAAATGCTTTCTTATATGAGTTGGATTCCTAATTTGATTGTAGTAGAAATCTTAATTCATAGAGGATTTAATGACTGGATATTGAAGAAAAATAGTTGATATTTTGGGTCTAATATTGTATTTTAATTGATAAAAAATCATATTTTTCGCACAATCCCAATAAAAAACCACTTCAAAATACGTTTTAAAGTGGTTTTTTTTGCGTATAGTGCTCCCACCTGCATTAAAATAAAAATCAAAAACCTACTCAAAAACAATTTAAAAGTTGTTTTTATTTTTTACCTACATCTTTTTACATTCCTATTTTTTTCTAAATAAACATAAAAACCTATTCTATTGCCTGCAAATAGTGTTTTTTCTTACACACTACCTACCAAAAAAACACTACTTTTTGAGAGCTTTATTTATACCTTAATACTTTGTTTGCAGGTGCTAC
>JAYVHJ010000474.1:0-28937 GCA_043771315.1 Raineyaceae bacterium | reverse complement strand
GGAAAAACAAATGTATTAGGCAAATCTTTTCTGATAGCAACAATAATAACACGTTCTCTTTTGGTAGATGAACCATACCAAGCAGTATTTAATACTTTATGATATTCTTTCCTTTACAATTTTATCATCTACTATTTTTAAGATATACCTGTCATCAATATTTTCTCCTTGTGCTAGTAATTCACCAGTCAGCCCAAAGTCAGGATAGGATTGTTTCATTTCTGAAATTACAAAGTCAATCTTATAATCTAAATCATACGTTTTTTGATAACCATTCCATTCAAGCCCTGAATTATCATTTGATAATTTCAAATCAATGTAAGTGAGATTTATAGTATTCCATTCTGGGTGATTTCTACAATCTTCCCCCAAATATGTTTTTAATTTAAATAATTGATTGTCAGTTAATTCTGATGTAAATCTTAGTATACCTTTAAATTTCGTGTCGTACCCCATTTATCAAATTTTAATTTTATTTAATAAAACAATTATTTACGTGATATTTTAAATACTCTTTATGGTGGTCATTAAGCCTTTCTATTTTTAAATTAGTATCAATATTTAGGATTTTTTGGTCATCTAAACTCAAATATTTTGAAATAATAATTTTTCCGTTATTATCAAAGTTAATATAACCTCTGTCAAATAATTTATCATAATTTGGTGTTAGAAGCAACCCATTATTTACATCTAATCTTTCGTAGTTATTGCATACACGCCAAGGCTTAATGTGTGATGCGACCAACAAATTTACTTTATCAAATTTAGATATAGCACAGCCTTTCCAGTATTCAATTAGTTGATTTCTAAACCTTCCTTGTCCTACTCTTGATAATGTTAAATTTTGTTTTTCAGTTATTGTAATTATTGAATTATTATTTATTTCACTTACAGTTTTTTCTTCACTAAGATATATTTTAGCATTAAAATCAAATTGGATAAATTTTAAGTATTTATTCAAAGCAGATTTAAAATTAGAAATATCATTATCCTTTGTATAAAACTTTCTATTTTCTTTCTCAATATTCTCTTTCTCAAAAATTTCAGAAATTGAATTTTTAGTTATTGAACTATTTATGATATAATATTTATTTAAAAAGCGTAGATACGAAATATAATTCGTTCTAGTGCTTTTAGTAACTTTTTCAAATTCAGATAAAAATTTAAAGAAATCAGGTTCAGAAGTCAAATAATCCATATTTTTTATTAGTTTTTCTATTTTTGCGAAAATAGATAATTAAAAATACAATTCCAAATAAGATTTGAAATTGTATTTAAGTCTATTTTCTCCTTGAAAGTTCTATTTCAATTTCTGGTCTAATTATTTTACCTTTCTTTTTGAATTGAAGGAAACACAAATATCTAAGCAACATATAAACTTCAAAAATTCTATTATCTCTCACATAATACTGTGAAATACTTGTTAATGAGTCATTTTCTACTTCTGCTAATGCTTTTAATTCATCTTCACTAATTTTTCTAGCAACTTTATTTATATCATTTATTTCAACAAGAACGGTAGATTTTGGATACTTAAATTTGCCAATATTAAAAGTATTATTAGCAAATGCAGAAGATGGAATAAGTAAAATACTGTTAAAAATTGTATTGTATGAAAATCCTTTATTAGAAATCTTTTGGTCGTTAAAATATTCATATTGCATTACTTGACCAATTCCACGCACATAATCAGTTACACCAATATCACCAGCTTTACATTCAATAATTGCCCTAATTTCATTGTCATAAACAAATGTAAAATCCGCAATAATGCCGTTTATATATCTATCTTCGTGTATTAAATTGAGTTTAGACAAGTCGTCAGGCAGATTTAATATTGAGAGTAAATCATATTTTATATTATCATTTTGAATAATCAAGTCGTGAAAGTATTTCTCTCTCACATTATCTTGTTCTAGTACTCTTTTATCAATTTTATTCATATCATAATTATAGTTACTTTGGAATGTCCCAAAAGTATGTAATTTAATGCAAAATTCCAAATATACTTATAAAATTTGTAACCAGCAATGAATGCAGTTATAGCCTAAAAACAGGTATTTATACCTTTACAGTGTCTTCATTAGCAGTTCACACTAGCAGTTGTTAATTCACAATTTAAAATTTACAATTACTTAGGTTTTTTGGATAGTTTTTTTTAGATTTGAAAGTAATTTTTTGCTATTATTATTACTTATCTCCTAATCCTAAAAACAATTGGAAAATATGTCAGAAACCAATAGAGAACGTGATTTGGTACTCGCTCCCAATGAGTATGCGTTTATTTCAGACCAGACAAAAGGCAATATAAATGTCTATGTAGGTCCGTACAAGACAAGTTTGGCAAACACAGACAAACCTGTACTTTTTGCAGATAACACCAAAAGGTTTGAAAAATGTACCTTAGATGAAGCGGTTTGCATCTTCACTACCGCCCCAGAAGGTTGGTATATTGTAATGAAAAACCCTGCAAAAGATAATTTGCAACCAAAAAATGGCACTAACAACAACCTTACTGATTTGCTGGTAGGGCGCAAAGTGAACATTCCTGGTCCTGTGAATTTTGCTGTGTGGCCAGGGCAAATGATTAAGGTTTTGCGTGGACATAATTTGCGCTCAAATGAATATCTTTTGGTGCGCATTTATGATGAAGATGAAGCCCGCAAAAACTGGAAAAAAGCCGTCATCAAAACAAAAGAAGATACGGAAATTAATTTGGAAGAAATGCCCGACCTCACAATGGGAACAATGCTTCTCATAAAAGGTTCTGATGTGTCTTTTTATATCCCTCCTACGGGTGTAGAAGTAGTTTCAGACGAAAATGATGAGTATGTACGTGAGGCTATCACGCTAGAAAGGCTAGAATATTGCATTTTGTTAGATGAAGATGGCAACAAACGCTTTATACAAGGTCCTGCGGTGGTTTTCCCACAACCAACAGAAGAATTTGTAATGAGAGATGAATCACGCAAGTTTAAAGCGGTAGAACTCAACGAAATGTCAGGCTTGTATATTAAAGTCATTGCGCCTTACTCTGATGCAAAAGGTAGTTACAAAGAAGGTGATGAGCTTTTTATTACAGGAAAAGACCAAATGATTTATTATCCTCGTGCCGAACATGCTCTTGTACGTTATGGAAACAAGGATAAACAGTTTGCAACCGCCATTCCGCCTGGTGAAGGACGTTATTTCTTGAATAGAAAAACTGGTACTATTTCTCTTCAAAAAGGGGCTGCAATGTTTTTGCCCGACCCTCGTGAGTTTGTCATTGTGAGACGTATTTTGTCTGCAAAACAAGTTGCTTTGTGGTTTCCTGGTAATACAGAAGCAATGGAATATAACCTAAAATTGCAGGAATTGCAGCAAAATGACAAAAGCCGTAATTATATTGAAAGTAACCAACTTGATGAAGTACAACAAATTCAGCAGGAACAAAGTGTTTCTTCCATTAGCAATATTGCGAAGCAAAAGGTTTCTAAGAAAATTGCAGGAGATAATTTTGCTCGTGATAGTAATTATGTGCCGCCACGTACAATCACACTAGATAATAAGTATGATGGCGCAGTAACCATCAGCCCTTATACAGGTTATGCGGTGCTTATTGTGAGTAGAACTGGCACTAGAAAAGTGGTTTCTGGACCTCAAACCTATCTTTTGGAATATGATGAAACATTGGAATCAATGGAACTTTCCACAGGAACGCCAAAAAATGCTGATAATGCACTCAAAACCGTTTATTTGAGGGTTTTGTACAACAAAATTTCTGATATTATTCAGGCGGAGTCAATGGATTTTACGCAAGTAAGCGTGCATTTGTCGTATAGAGTGAATTTTGAGGGTGAGCCAGAGAAATGGTTTGATGTAGAAAATTACGTCAAATTCTTGACTGACCATATGCGTTCTTTTGTGCGAAATATTGCCAAGAAACACTCTATAATGGATTTTTACAATAAT
The DNA here is from genome assembly GCA_043771315.1 of Raineyaceae bacterium. Classification (GTDB taxonomy): domain Bacteria; phylum Bacteroidota; class Bacteroidia; order Cytophagales; family Thermonemataceae; genus JANYGM01. The sequence goes on along the minus strand of JAYVHJ010000474.1, from coordinate 24,983 downwards.
GGCATTGAACTTATTAGAGATGCTATTTTGGGTTTGCCTGATGCAGAAGGTAAACGTAAAGGCAGACTTTTTGAGGAAAATGGTATGCGTATTTATGATGTGGAATTTTTGGGAAACATCAAACTAATGGATTTGGGAATGGAAAGCCTTCTTATTGCCTCACAACAAGATGTAATTAAGCAAAATCTGCGTATAGCCACAGAAAAACGCAAATTGGAGTTTACGCAAGAATCAGAAATGATTGTGCAGGGCATCAACGACTCACAAGCTGAAACCAAGAAAAAACTCTTAGAAATACGTACTGAAGAGGTTATTAAGAATTTGGAGCTTTCTATGGCAGTGGTGCAAGCAGATACAGCAGTGAAATTCCAGAAGTCTGATGCTGATGTAATTGACCAAGAAAACCTTAATAAAATCAACCAAGCAGAACTTTCACGCAGAAAAGAAAAGCAAGAATTAGAAATTGCTTTGCAACAACAATTCTTAGACCAAGAACTTTTGCGTATGAAGTCGGAAGTAGATGCTCTTGTAGCAAAAGCAGGCGCAGTTTCACCTAATTTGGTGGCTGCTTTGCAATCTTTTGCAGACAAAGCACTTGCCGAGAAAGTGGCACAATCTATGTCGCCGTTGGCTATTTTGGGCGGGAAAAGTGTGGCAGAAGTATTTTCAAACCTTTTGCAAGGCACAATTTTAGCAAACGTGTTGGATAACAACAATGACAGTACTGATATTGTGAAAGCAGAAGAAGTGTAGGAAGAGGTACGAAGTGAGAAGTACGAAGTACGAATGTAAAACTAAAAAGTGCCTTCTATAATTTTAGAAGGCACTTTTTTATCAAGTAAATGTATTCCACTAAACACTACTCACTATTTCACTACTCACTAAATAGGACAACCTACCTTAAAAGCAGCACAAAGCCACGTTTGTAGGCTATTTTGGAACATTTTTATACCAATAGCAAGCAAAATCACACTAAAAACTTTTCGTAAAATGTTTGCACCAGTTACGCCAAGTACATGTTCTATCCAAACAGAAGATTTCAAAACAGCATAAACAAACAATAAATTAAGAAAAATCCCTACTAAAACGTTCACTTGTTCATATTGAGAACGTAGCGAAATAATGGTCGTAATAGTTCCTGCGCCTGCTATCAAAGGAAATGCCAACGGCACTATGGACGAGCTTTTTGGGTCAATGGTATCCTGAAAAAGATGAATACCCAAAAGCATTTCAAAACCTATCAGAAAGATAATGATAGACCCCGCAAGTGAAAAAGAACTAATATCCAAACCTAAAAACTTCAAAATAATTTCACCAAAAAACAAAAAAGCAATCATCAAAATCCCAGAAACAATAGTTGCCTTTCCAGCGTGAAGTTCACCCGCTTTTTTGCGTATATCAATAATCACAGGAATAACCCCCAATATGTCTATCACAGAAAAAAGTATCAACGAAACCGCCAATATCTGCTTAAAATCCAACTTTTCTATACGAAAAGTGTCCGACAAAAAAAACTGTAATAGTGTCATTTTAGATATAATTTAACGAAGTGAACTAATATTTTGGTGCAAATATAGATAATTATAAAGAATGTAGTATGTTTTTTTTGGTATAAAACAAAAAAGCTGCTATTCCTTAGAAATAGCAGCTTTTTTTAGTAGTTCACACTTTTAAACTTAGTCCTCGTCATCATCTTTTGCATCTTTTTTTGCTTTTTTCTTGTCTTGATGCTTTTTGATAACTTCTTTTCTGTGTTTTTCTAGCTCAATTTGTTGTGCTGGCGTAAGTACTGCTTTGATTTTGTCCATTCTAGCCATATTGATAGTGTGGCTTTTCTTGCGAAATTCTTTCATTGCAGGTGTTTGCTTGGCAGGTTTTGCGCCCAAAGCTTCAATTTGCTTGGCAGTTTCTAGGTTAATTTGTCCTATGGTGGCTACTTGCCTGTCATCAAGTTTGAGAAGTTTTGTCAAACGTTCTGTATATCTTTGCGCTCTTTCTTCTGGAGATTTCATTTTTGCTTTGTCTTGTGCCATCAAACTAGCCATTGAAGCAACAAAAAGAAGGATAAATAAGGTTACTTTTTTCATTTTCGTAATTTTTTTAGATTAATATTGAATGATGATTTGGTTATTTTCCCAAAATCAGATGTAAGATATATTTTTTTGAGAAAGGTTTAATTAGAGTAGATTATTTTTCTTTAGAATCAAAAGAAAAAATATTATATTTGAAGAAATATTTTTAAATACTCATTAAAATAACTCTCAAATGTCTTATAATGCTTTTTTAGTTTCTATAGAAAATAATGTTGCTCACCTGCGCATCAACCGCCCCGACAAAGCCAACGCTATGAATGAGGATTTTTGGAAAGAAATACCTTTGATATTCAACGAGTTGGAAGAAAACAATGAAGTTCGTGTAATTGTCCTTTCTGGTGAGGGCAAACATTTTTCATCTGGTATAGATTTGTCTATGTTGATGAAAATGAACCAAATAAATGAAGAAGAAACCTGCAAAGGACGTGTGGGTGAACGCCTTAAAAAATTTATTTTATCTTTGCAATCTGCTATTTCTTCTCCTGAAAAATGTGCAAAACCTGTTATTGCAGCTATTAGTGGGGCTTGTGTGGGCGGTGGTGTTGATTTGGCTACAGCTTGTGATATGCGCTACGCCACAGAAGAGGCAATTTTTTGTGTAAAAGAAGTGGATTTGGGCATTATTGCAGATATTGGAACGCTTCAAAGACTTCCTAAAATCATTGGTTTTGGGCTTGCAAACGAACTTTCTCTTACGGCACGCAACGTAAGCGCAAAAGAAGCTGAAAAAATGCAACTTGTCAATAAAGTTTTTGCAAATAAGGAAGAAATGCTAGCAGAAGTAATGAAAATAGCAGTTTTGATTGCAGAAAAATCTCCTTCTGCGGTGCGTGGTACAAAAAATGTACTTTTGCACGCTCGTGACCACAGTGTAAGTGAAGGTTTGAATTATGTAGCGACCCTAAACGCCTCTCAACTGCTTTCAGAAGATTTGAAAATAGCTATGATGGCGAGTTTTAGTAAGCAAAAACCTAGCTTTAGGTAAATTTCTATACAAACACATTTTCCAAATCTTGAAGATTTGGAAAATGTACGCACAAAAAAGTGTCCGCTTTTCTATGAAAAGTGTCCGCTTACGTACAGTATTTTGGCAATAAAGCATTAGAAAATTTCTTTAAAGAAATTTTCTAAAATAAAAAAAGTGCTTTTTTGTATTCTAAATGAAGTATTGTGGGTTTTTAATGATTTTTTTGGACTTATTTTAATTTTTGGAACGGTTTTGTAATAAAGATTGGCATACGACACAAAAGAAGTGTTTAAAGCAACAGCTAATAAAATCACCCAATTATCCAACAACCCTATCATTATGAAAAATCCAATAATCAGCGACAGCGTACTTGTAGCACTTTATGCAAATGGAAACGAACAAGCTTTTGAAAAATTGTTTAAACGCTACCAAATGAAAGTACAAAATACCATCTACTTGATTGTCAAGGATAAAGATGTGGCACAGGATTTATTGCAAGAAACTTTTATTAAAGCAGTACGCACTATCAAACAAGGCAAATATAATGATGAAGGCAAGTTTTCTTCTTGGATTACTCGCATTGGACATAATATTGCTATTGATTACTTCAGAAAAAACAAACGCTATCCAACTACAGAACTTGACACTCAAAATGAGTTTTCAAATGGTATGCACCAAATACAAGAATCTTTTGAAGATACACAAATACGCAACGAAATAAATGAAAAAGTGCGTCAGTTGGTAGAAGAACTACCAAAAAAACAAAAAGAAGTACTTATTATGCGTCATTACTCTGATATGAGTTTTCAAGAAATAGCACAAGCTACCAACGTAAGCATAAATACGGCACTTGGACGTATGCGTTACGCACTTATCAACCTACGCAAACAAGCAGAAAAATATAATATCTGTTTTGAAAGTACTTTAGCTGTTGCCTAGCTTTCATTATAAACTTGCAACTGGTAGCATTTATTATCTTTTTATAAAATAAAAATCCCTTTAAATTAAATTTAAAGGGATTTTTATTGAGGGGATTTGTTTGTTTGAAACAAAAACTTGTCATTCATAAGATTTAACTAAATTTGTTTAGCTAATTATTTAGCTGCTTTTTTAGCTGCAAATTCTGCTTTGATTGCTTCTATATCAACTTCTTTAATAGCTGGTTTTGTCATCAAACGAGAGATATTTGCTACTTTTGCTTTTGCACGAGCCACATTCTTGCGGTCTTTGCGCTGTAATCTTGTTACTGCCATATTCGTATATTTTTGGGGTTATATGTAAAACAATATTAAAAACTTTACCTTAAAACTTGGTTTCAAAATTATATTCAAGGAATATACGCTAAAACTTAGAAAGCATACTTATAAAATTGAGGTGCAAAGATAACTGTTATTTTTTTCTTTTCAAATTTTTTCTATATTTTTTATGATAAAAATCTAAAAAATGTATTTTGCGTACCTACTACTTCTAGCTTGCCACTTCTCTGTTAATAGCTATCATTTTGCTGGTAGCTAATTGCAAAACTATGTCCACTTGCTCATCAACTGTCATAAAAGTAGTATCCAACAAAAAAGCATCTTTATCCATTCTAAGAGGGCTTTCCTCACGTGTGGAATCTATATTATCTCTTTTTTTGATATTTTCTACAATTATATCCAAATCAACAATCTCATCTTTCGCAAAAAGTTCTTTTTGGCGGCGTGAGGCACGTATAATGGTGTCCGCAGTCATAAAAACTTTTACTTCTGCATCAGGAAAGACAGTTGTCGCAATATCTCTTCCGTCCATCACAATACCACGTTTTTTGCCCATTTTCTGTTGTTGTGCCACCATTGCCTTGCGTACCTCTGTGATAGCACTTACTTGGCTGACATTCTGGGAGATATACATTTTTCTAATTTCATCTTCTACATTAAGATTATTAAGAAAAGTATCACTAAGTTGCGTGAGGGGATTGTGTTCAAAAGTGATATTTATCTTATCTAAGGCTGTTTTAATAGCTTTTGGATTGGTTAGTTCCACGTAATTATCCAAAAAATAAAGTGTAACGGCACGGTACATAGCCCCAGTATCTATATAAGAATAGCCTAATTGTGCTGCTACGAGCTTTGCTGTAGAACTTTTGCCACAAGCAGAATAGCCATCTAAGGCAATAATAAGTTTTTTCATAGATTTTGGAGTATTTGTATAATAGTTGTTTGTGAAAATACAAACAATGTTTTTTAGTATTTTTTGTAACTCTTAAACAAAATGAACACACAAAAAAGAAGCAATACACGTGCGCTTGCAGATGCAATTGCAGAGGTATTACTTCTTTTACTTGATTTTTATGTTTTTATGTGGAAGGTCATAATAAATTGATTATCAGTATTTTGTATTAACTCACAATTCATAACTTACAACTCACCACTATTTTATATTTAGCAGTCTTTAACTGGGCAAGGAATTTTTCCAGATTTTGGCGGTGCGCCCTTGCGCCTTTTCTTAAAAGAAGGCGTACAAGATTCTAGTAAAAATATTGCACAAATACTGAAAATAAAGATTTTGATAATTTTTGACATTATTATAAATAATAATTACTATAATATTTCTATAATTCTATCTTCTACTTCCACGAGGATAACCCGTAAAGCTACGCAATGGTACTTCTCCATATTTTTTTGGTGTCCACGTCTGTGAATCATATCCACGACCACGTCTACCCACATACGTAACGCAAGAACTAAGCATCATTATTGAACTAAACAAAAGAACGAAAGCAATAAATTTTCTCATATCAAACACTTTTTTAAACACTTTTAAAATTATTTCCTAATCTCAACTAAACTTTACCAAAAATACACATTTTTTTGTAAATTACAAAAAAAGAAAGAAAAAACATTTGCTAAATTTTCCAAAAGTTGGCAACTTTTGGAAAATTATTACCTAATTATCAGAGGCAACTTGCGTGATTTTCGCATCTGCCCAAAGTTCTTCTAGTGCAAAAAAATCTCTTTTTGTCTTCTTAAAAACGTGTGCAATGACATTGACATAATCCAGCAAAATCCACTCACGGTTCTGCATTCCTTCTCTGTGCCAAGGCTTTTCGTTGCCCATTTCCACTACTTCTTTCTCTATTGAGTCTGCAATAGCATCTAATTGTGTATCAGAACCACCCGTACAAATCACAAAAAAATCCGCCATAGCTTGTTTTACATGGCGCATATCCATAATAACAATGTTTTGTGCTTTTTTATCTTGCATTCCTTTTGCCACTACTTGGCTCAAAAGTTCTGCTGAAAGGCTTGTAGGCTCTTTTTCTTTTCTGCTTTTTTTCATTTGACTTTATTAATAATTGTGAATTGTAAATTGTGAATTGTGAATTAAATACAGCGTAGTAATAATTACAACAATCTAATTTATCAAAATTCACTTTTTTCTTTTTTTTTGATGTTTTTTTTGTTACGTTTAAAAATAATTACGAATAGTATTTATATAATTGGTTGATTAACAACCTTTTATATTTAAGTTACAACTATTTTTCAGTATCAAAACACAAAAATACAAAAAATTGTACAATTTTTCTACTTTATTTTTTGGTAAATCACTCATTTATTTACCAGAATGTCTTTCAACTAATGAATACGCCCTGCAAATGCTATCAAATAAAAATTCAGAAAAAGCTTTATTTGATGGTACACTCATTATTACAGACAACCAAACAGCAGGAAAAGGACAAGCAGGCAACACTTGGGACACTAATCCAAACGAAAACATTACACTTTCTCTTATTCTAAAACCGCATTTCCTTGATGCAAACGAGCAATTTTGGCTAAATATGGTAGTAGCTTTGGGGATTTTTGATTTTGTTTCTTCTAAAATAAAAGATAATATTTCAAATAATTTAGATAATAATTCTGTCAAAATAAAATGGTCAAATGATATTTTTATTGATAATAAAAAAATAGGAGGGATTTTGATACAAAACTTACTTTCAGGAAAAAATATAAATTACTCTATTATTGGTATAGGTCTTAATATCAACCAATTACATTTCAATATCCCTACTGCCACCTCTCTCCTACTTGCTAGCACAAACGCTAGTGTAGATGCTACTGCAAACATGTATAATGTGCGTATATGCGTAGAAAAACTACTTTCTTACTTAGAAAAACGCTATTTTCAGTTGAAAGAAAATAAAAAAGCCTTAATAAAGTTTGAATATTTGCAAAATATGTACCGTTATCAAGAAAAAGCTATGTTTGAAGATGTTGAAGGTGCTTTTGAAGGTGAAATTATTGGCGTTGATGAGATAGGCAAACTTTGTATCAAAAAAAATAATAAATTGCATTATTATCACTTTAAAGAAGTCAAATTTTTGTAAAATTTTGATTAAGGATACTTTATATTTAGTTTATAATTAAAAATTCATAATTAAAAAACAATGGATTTAACTATTTTTGAAAAGCTGTATTGGCTTGGTACAACATCAGAAAAAGGAGAAACACCCTATGTAAAGTATTATGCACCATTTTTGTATGCGGTTGCAGGTGGTACGCTTATGGAAATGATTTTGCAAGAAAACATTTCTTGGAAAGGCAAAAAAGAACTTTTAGGGCTTATCAAAAATCCTCCAAAAGATGCTTTATTATATGCTATTTGGGAAAATTGTACCATTCCTAAAAAGGTAAATTGGTTTTGGCGCAGTGGCAAAAAACAAGAAACTGCACAAACAGTAGCTGACTGGCTAGGAATGGCTATAGACAGAAAAATAAAACTTATTTCACAGATAATCAGCAGTTTAGAAGATAAAAAAATGATTATCACAGAAAAAAAGAAATTTTTAGGTATTTTTACCTACAAATCTACTCATATTACATCAGACCAAACAAGGTTAAACTATCAAGAAAAACTCCAAAAAATTGTTTCTGGAGAACAAGAAGCAGATTTAACAGATTTTATTATTCTAAAAATTGCTAGTGCCTGCAAACTTTATTGCCTTGTCTATGGTGGGCAATTTAGTTTGCACAAAATAAGTTTACAAGAAGAAATTAAAAAAAAACTGACGCTTTGGGCGCAACAACCCTCTGAAAATGAAGAAATTACAAATACTTTAAAAAAAATCCATTTAGAAAAAGATTTAGAAGACTTGACAGATGCTTTGGATACTATTCTTGATGCCATTGATGGTATTGCTGACGCTATTGGTGACGCAGGTGATAGCAGTGGCGGAGATGGAGATGGTGGTGGCGGGGATTGAAATATGCTAAAACTGTATTCATTCACAATTTACAATTCACAATTAAAAAATGTATAGAATACCCAACAAAAAACTTTGGCAAGGACGCATAGACACGCTAGATGGTCGTGAGGGTTTCCGTTGGCATCAAGCCATACAAACACTCCCTATCAATAGCCCAGATTTTACGCCTGTGTCTGCAAATGATGCTGTTAGCTACGTTATTACAGGCTTTTGTTGTGATGAGGGCGTAAAACGTAACTTGGGGCGTATTGGTGCAAGTGAAGCTCCAAAACACATTAGAAAAGCACTTTCTAACCTTCCCTATCATCTTTCTGATAAAAGTAAAATTATTGATATTGGAGATGTGGTGTGTTTAGGTGATTTTTTGGAAGATGCACAAGTGGATTTAGGCGAGAAAATTGATTATATTCTTTCCAAAGGCTACAAAAGCATTGTTTTGGGTGGCGGACACGAGGTAGCCTACGGGCATTATTTGGGTATTCATCATTTCGCAAGAAAACATCAACTAAATGTGGGTATTATCAATTTTGATGCACATTTGGATACTCGTAGTTACAAAGACAATGCAACTAGTGGAAGCGTTAGCAGAATAGGAAAAGGCAATTCTGGTACGCCTTTTTTGCAAATTTCGGAACTTTGTGAAAAAAATGCTATGCCCTTTCATTATCTTGCTATTGGTATCCAAAAACAAAGTAATACAACCAAAGTTTTCAATAATGCAAAAGAAATTGGCGCAGAATATATCCTCTCAAACAGGGTAAATATGCACTATTTATCAGAATTATTAGAAAAATTAGAATATTTTGTAGCCGACAAAGATGCACTTTATATTACGGTTTGTATGGACGTTTTTGCGGCAGCCTTTGCACCTGCTGTAAGTGCTACAAATGGAGAAGGTGTCTATCCAGAGGTGATTTTTGCGCTTTTAGATTACCTTGCAAATACTCGCAAAATCATTGCATTTGATATTGCAGAACTTAATCCGCAATTTGATAGAGATGAGCAAACTGCAAAACTTGCTGCAAATTTGATTTTCAAAGTGGTTTCATAAAATACTCTTAACTGATGTTAATAAAAAAAGTGTTATTCTGATAATCAGAATAACACTTTTTTATTATGGAAATTTATTTAAAATGAGGATAAACATATTCATCAAATAGTATCTGTGTTTTTTTTCTCGTGTTCTTTCCCCCCATTCTTTCTATCATAAAATCATAATCAGGTTTCATAGGAATAATATAATCTGGCGTAGAAACCTCATTTGCCTCTTTCACCCAAACGCTATGAATAGTAAAGGCAAATTGCATTGCTGGGTGATCAAGTTTGCAAATAGCACCTTGCGCAAGATTATTAGCATCAAAAAGCCATATTTCAGAATTGTGTTGTTTTATTTCTTTATTATTAATAATTATATTTTCTGTTGTAACCACCGTACAAAAAATATAACCATCTTTTTGCAAAGGAATTGCCTCATTACGGGCATTTTGTGTGTATTTGCGTGGTACAAACTGCAAAGACCACATAAAATAGTCTTTTGGGAACAAAAAATAATCATCTACTGTCATTGTATCAGTAGCCACACATTTTAAGATATAAGGTGCTTCTTTTTCAGTAAAAGCAAGTACTTCTTCTGCCTGAAAAACCCTATTTCTTTTAGGATTTTTGTACAAATCATAAATAAAATTAGTTAGCATTTGATTGGAAAGCCCATAACTTTGCCAAAAAATATGCGTAATTTCTGCTACATTTTCATCAGGTGAAAGCATATATCTATACGTATATAACCCAACACCCCACGTATGTGCGCCTGTAAGATTACCTTCTTTGTCTTCTCCTGTGAGGTGCAAAAATGTTGTTTTATCTTCTAATAATTTGCCGTTTTTAGCATCTATGACACATTTTCCTATTTTTCCTATGTCCATCTCACCTACTGCAATAAGTCCCAAACGCTGTTTATCCACTAATTTTTGCCCTATTTTCAATTTATCATAAGGTCGCAACCAATCAGCGGGGCAAGCAGAACAGTTATGTGCTGTATGCACTGTAATAATACCATCAGGATTTTCATAATTAGCAGAAAAATGTACTGTTTCAACAGGCAATGTGGTTTTTTGAGCTACTACAGAGGTTTTGTTGTCTAATAAATCTTTTCTATTAACAATATAAATACTTGAATAATCATTCATCACACCACTTACTAATTTTCTAAAAAAAGCCCCTAGTCTATAATTTTTAGGAAATGGATTATTCACCATAATATCAAAAGAGAACTTAAAATTGGTGTCCGCCAACAATAAATAATCTTTCGTAAGACCTATTTGATGCATATTATGAGCTATTTCAATATTTTTTCCTTGCTTATCAACAACTTGCCATTTTTTTAGTACAGTTTCTCCTTCCCAAAGTAATAGTTGTATATTATTTTGATTAGAAATTTTTTTTGTAACTATCTTAGTGAATAAAGCACTAATTTTTCTACGAGATTTCTTAAAAAAACTTTGTTTTATTCTCGTTTTATTCCGTAAGCCCTTAAAAAACTGGGTAACATTTGTGTAAAGGGTTTTATTTACTTCTGCTTTTTCCCAAAGCACAATCTTATGTAATATTTCTTTCTCCATTTTTTTTGTTTTTTTCTTAGGCAAAACATCAAAAATAGTGGTTGCTTCCATTAATGCACGTGTGGTTTTAGTAAAATTTACACTAAATAGCTCTTTTGTTTCTGCATCAAAAACAGGGTGAGCCGTTGTAAGTACCATTGCAATTGGTTGCTTCATAAAGGGTGGCATACCATCTTCCCAAAACTCATTTTGACCAATAGGCGTGATAAGCGTTAGTTTTTTGGGATCAAATTCAAACGGGCGACCAGCATCAAAATTAGCTAATAAGCGCAATTCATTACTATTTTTGCTTAAACGAAAAGGTGTAATAGCCGTATTTAATTGATTACGTGTACCCAACTCAGAAGAAATACGAGCCAAACCTAAATTCTTGAAACCCAAGTGCCAAAAACGGTTATCTTTTGGATTAGTGATAGCACTCGTAGCCACGTCAGCATAATAGCAAGGGGTACGAAAAATATCCGTTTTTAGGTGTATTTTGCCTTCTTGCGTAAGGTCAAAACGGAATATATAGCCATCTCCATTGATGACAGGTGAGCCATATTCTTGGTTGGGAGTACCATCAGCCATATTTTTAGCAAAAGGCAAACCATTAGAATTGATGCTACCAGCACCAGAATTGATGAAAACAAAACCAGATAAATCTGTTGGAATAATCCCTGAAATAACATTTAAAAAAATATCAAGAGGCTCTCTTGTAGCAGTAAGCAGATGAGGATAAGGCATTCAAAAAATTGATTAATGGGATAACTAGTAACTTGGCGTAAAAATATATACTTTTTTTCATTTTACAAGCAAAGTAACAAAATAATTAACTTTAATAAAAAAAGTGCTATTCTGATAATCAGAATAACACTTTTGCGTATTTTGAGGAATACTTGTAATTTTTTTCAGGGATTTTTAGAATTTATCTAACTCTAATTCAATACCTTCTTTGTTTTTGAATTTGAAATCATTGATAGACAAGGAGTTATCCGCAATAATTTTTATCCATTTTTTGTATTTGAAAAACCATTTTGCACGTCTTGAAGGAAAGCCTTTTGTGTAATAAGCTACTAAAAATGGGTGCAAAGTGAGCGTAATTCCCGCTTCATTTTGTTTTTCCAAAACGTGTGCCAACATTAAATCAATGTTATCAGAAATCAAGATACTAGCACCTATTTTGCCTGTTCCTGCACAGGTAGGACAATCTTCTAGGGTTTTGATGTTCATTTCTGGGCGCACCCTTTGGCGTGTGATTTGCATCAGTCCAAACTTTGTAATAGGCAAAATAGTGTGTTTGGCACGGTCTTCTGCCATTGATTGGCGCATTTTTTCAAATACTTGTAATTTGTATTCAGCACGTTTCATATCAATAAAATCCACTACCACAATACCACCCATATCACGCATACGAAGCTGTCTAGCGACTTCTGCTGCTGCTTCTAGGTTTACGGCAAGTGCTGTTTCTTCCTGACTTTCTTGCGCTGTTGATTTATTGCCACTATTCACGTCAATTACGTGTAATGCTTCTGTATGCTCTATGACCAAATAACCGCCTTTTTGCAAACTAACTGTTTTTCCAAACAAACTTTTAAGTTGTTTTTCTATGTTCAGAAGTTCAAAAATAGGCACTTTTGAATTATGAAATTTGACTATTTTTTCGTGTTTTGGTGAGATGATTTTTACAAAAGCCTTTATTTCTTCAAAAATAGCTTTATCATCTACCAAAATGCTATCAAAATTATCATTCAACATATCACGCAAAATAGAACTTACACGTCCTATTTCGCCCAAAATCTTGTCACGAGGCATTGCATCACGCAATTTATTATAACCACTTTCCCATTTTTCCACCAAATCACGCAAATCTGTATCAAGTTCTGCTACCTCAACGCCTTCTGCAGCAGTGCGCACAATCACGCCAAAATTCTTAGGTTTGATAGAACTAATCAGCCTTAAAAGCCTATTTCTTTCTTCCTTTGAGGCTATTTTCTTAGAAATATTAACAGAACTAGCAAATGGCACAAGCACCATATAACGCCCTGCAATAGAGATTTCGCAAGACAAACGAGGTCCTTTTGTAGAAATGGGTTCTTTTGTTATCTGAACAAGAATTGGGGTATTACGGTTAAGCACTTGCGTTACTTTACCTATTTTTTCAATAGGTGGCTCAAGCGTAAAAGTATCTAGTTTGTGTGTTTGTTGCCTTTTGGCAATAGTGTCTTTGGTATATTTTAGCAATGAGGGCACATTTGCGCCCAAATCAAGATAGTGTAAAAAAGCATCTTTTTCGTACCCTATATCAATAAAAGCGGCATTTAGCCCAGGCATTATCTTACGAATAGTTCCTAAATAAATATCTCCTACTCCAAAATTACTTCCAGTTTCCTCAATATGGTATTCTACAATTTTTTTGTCTTTCAAAAGGGCAATACGCACCCCTTCTGGCGTAGAATTAATAACTAATTCACTATTCAAGTTCGTATTTTTTTAGTTGATTGTATGTAGGTAATTGTGAATTGTGAATTGTGAATTGTGAATGAATACAAAACGTTAATAGTAAGGTTTTACATATCATTTTTAATACTATCAAAACATCAACTAATTACTAAAACCTACTTATTTGACAAAATATTTAATTAAAAAAATGATAATCAAATACTTACTATCTTAAAAACGCAATCATTCCAAAAGATTTTACCCTCTTGGAATGATGTATATTGAGTTCAGACAAGAACTATTTTTTCTTGTGTCTGTTTTTTCTTAGACGTTTTTTGCGTTTGTGTGTAGCAATCTTGTGACGTTTTCTTTTTTTTCCGCAAGGCATAATTTGTGATTTTTAAAATGTTGAAAATGATTAAATTCCTTTGTTGCTTGTGAAGACACAAGCAACGGCACTAATTTTTTTTGTTTTATTTTGTATCTGAATACATACAAAAATTTCGTAATTCGTAATTGATAATTCGTAATTACTTCTTCAGTTCTTGAAGTTTTTTATTAACTTCTTTTTGTACTTCTGGTGAGTTATCTAGTTGTTTTACTTTTTCTAGTGCCTCATAAGCTTTTTTATTTTTGCCCAATGTTTCGTAACTTTCCGCTAGGTGCATCCACGCTTGGATATTGCGTGGGTGAGTTTCCAGAAGTTTTTCAAATCTAACAATGGCTTTGTCATGTGCGCCACGCATCATAGAAAAGAAACCTAAATTATAGAGTGCAAACTCATTATTTGGGTCTTCTTCTACCACAGAAAGCAACAAATTGATGCCTTTCATTGGTGCTACTGCATTAGAACTCACATAGATAACACCTAATTTTGCTTTTGCATCAAGATTTTTAGGATTTTGCGTTAGGATTTCTGTATAAATCTTTTCTGCTTCTTGTCCCAAAGATTTGGCACGAGAACTGTCCAACGCAAAACCAAAAGCATCAAAATAAGCATCAGCAGCTAGTTTTAGCTTATCAGGAGTATTTTTATTACTACGAGCATCAGCAAGCAAATAGAAACCAACACTATCAATGAGGTTCACTGTTCTAAAAAAAGCATTAAGAGAGTCTAGCGCAATGCTTTTTTTCTCTGCGCTTTCTTGTAGATAAGCCTTTTTAAGCGTATTCAAACGGTTTTTCTGGCTTTCAGAAAGCCCTTTTTGATGTGTGCTTGTATTCTCATCTTCCGAGTGCGAACCTGTATGTTTGCTGCCATCTGCGTGAGTATGTTCTTGCGCATTTGCATCAGTTTTATTGTCGCTTTTGCCTTCATTTTGTGCAGATTTTGCAGCATTATTCTGACTTGCTGGGTTGCTTACAACAACTCTAGGCAAGCTATATAAGCCTCCTATTATTGCTATAGCCACTACAATCAAAATTAGCTGTGTTTTTTGCATAAAATTTGGTTAAATATCAATTAAAATATTTCTTCAAAAGCAATTATTTTTTTGTTGTAGGTTTCACAGCAGTTTTATCTGTTGCTTTTGCAACTGTTTTTGTCGCAGGTTTGACTACTTTTTTAGTAGTTTTTGCTTTACCAGCTTTTACAGTTGTTTTAAGAACATTACCATCATTTACATTTTTCTTTACTTTATCCAAAAAAGTCTTTGAAGGCTTAAAAATTGGCACATAATGCTCAGGAATAATCATTGCTACGTTCTTAGAAAGATTACGAGCTACTTTTTCAGCACGTTTTTTATTTATGAAACTGCCAAAGCCTCTCACATAAACATTTTTCCCTTCTATCATATTTTTTTTAACTACATCAAATAGTTTTTCAACTATTTTCAGCACTTCTTGCTTGTCTGCACCCGTTTGGTTGGTTACTTCTGCAATAATTTCGGCTTTTGTCACTTGCGTTGATGGTTTAATGAAACGACTAAGATTTTTCTATTTTTTGGTTTGGTTGATAAGTATAAACCTTAGTTTGTAAGCTAATTTATAAGTTCTTAATAACCACTATTTTAGAGTTTGCAAAGGTACGATAATACTTTGTATTTTCCAAAATAAAAATAAGAAAACAAAAAATAAATATTTTAATTATAATTAATTATTTGGTAATCAAATAGTTACAAAGTATATTATCTCTAAAATCAGTGTTCCATCAGCTAAAGCAGACGGCAAAAATAATAAGATGCAATCAAAAGATGTTTGTATTTGTGTCAATTACTCTCTGATTTTTTTGATAAACCAATTTTTTATATATATTTGCATAATATAAATTAGACAGGTTTAAGGCTTTTATGAAAAAAAAAGATTTTACTCAGTGAAATTAAATCCCTATTCAATATAACCTACAACAACCTATGAAAAAATCACTACTTGTATTGTTTATTTTGCTTGTTTCAATGTCTGTGCAAGCGCAAACCTATTATTATTCTGGCGGTAGACAATTAGAGCTATCTTTAGATGAAACTCAAATTGTAGTAAGATTGTATGATGAGAATACCCTGCAATCAACCCAACAGACAATCACTAATATTTCTAATTCCCTACAAATTAGTTGCTTACAAAATTTTGGAAACAAAATGCTTATTATCAGTAATATAAATCAGAATGCTGCTGTTTTTTTGCAAAATTTGCAAGGGAGTTTAACTACTGATGCAGAATTTGTTTGTTTCGCTTATAAATTAGGAAACCTGCCTTGGTATCCTATCAACGAAATTATTTTGGAATTGCAACCTAATGTAGCAATTTCTAGCGTACTTCAAATGTTTAGCGGAGAAGTGATACTAGCAAGAACGCTCCAATATGATACCTATATACTTAAAGTTAATCAAATCTCACGACTTTTTGATATAGCCAATCAAATCTATACAAGTGGATTAGTGAAGTATGCTCACCCTGATTTTATAGCACCTATAACCCTAAATAATTCTTATAATAATCCTAGTGACCCTACAAATCTGCCTAGTCTTTGTAGCAATTCGTCAAAACTGTATAATATCTCGCCAAATCCTGCTTCAGAGCAAATAAAAATAGGTGTTTCAGAAAAAACTACCACAGTTGAATGTCCCATATTGCCTCCACAAATAAAATCAATGATTGATTCCAAAGAAGGTATTACGTTTAGTGAGGTAAATATTTATAATAGTTTTGGTGCATTGGTATTGTCAGCGCAAACAAACAAAGCCAAAGAGTTTGTTATTCCACTCAAAACGCTAAAAGCAGGTTTATATCTGGTGCAAATTAGTGAAGGAAACCTTACAGAAGGACACCAAATAATTGTAGAATAATTCATATAAATAATATGCATATTAAAAGGCACACTAATGGTGTGCCTTTTTCATTTATGAACTAGCAATACAAATAAAATCACGTTTTTTTAAATTGCAGACTAGCATAAAAACCGTATCTTTGCACCAAAATTAAACCAATCTCACAAATGGCACGCAATAGCAAATTCAATAGCGCAGAAGAAAATCCAGAAGATAAGAAAATAAAACTTAACAAACAAAATTTCCAAAAAACAGTTAAATTATTCCGTTTTGCACTTCCTTACAAAAATTATTTCATTGTTGGAATGTTATTTTTGGTGCTTTCAACCCTTACAACGCTTTCCTTTCCTAAACTTGCAGGCACGCTCACAGATGTAGCAGACGGCAAAAGTAATGCTGTTTTAGTGGCAATAAGCGACTTTTGCAAAAACTTAAATGTTACAAATCCTATCAACCAAGTAGCCCTAATTTTCTTTGGAATACTTGTTTTGCAGGCTTTAGCATCATTTTTTAGGGTTTATTTGTTTGCTATCGTCACAGAAAAGACAATGGCAGACATCAGAAGTAAATTATATTCCAAGATTATCACACTTCCTTTGAGTTTCTTTGAAAAAAACCGTGTTGGTGAGCTTGTAAGCCGTATGAATACTGATGTGGCGCAACTAGAAAGTATGCTTTCCTTCAATTTAGCAGAACTTTTCAGGCAAATGGCGGTACTTTTAATTGGTATTACTTTGATTTTGATTAGTTACCCAAAACTTGCCCTTGTGATGCTTGCAACATTCCCGCTGATGATTGTGGCGGCTATTTTCTTTGGGAAATTTATCAGAAAACTTTCCAAAAAAACGCAAGATTTATTAGCACAAGCCAATACTATTGTAGAGGAAACTTTTCAGGCTATCAACGTGGTCAAAGCATTTACTATGGAACTTTTTGAGGTGAAACGCTACCGCAAAAACCTTGATGAAGTCGTTGTAGTGGCACTTAAAGCGTCTGTTTTTCGTGGTGCGTTTGTTTCTTTCTTGATTTTTGCACTTTTTGGTGGGATTGTTTTTGTGCTTTGGTATGGTGCTACACTCATTGCAAGTGGAGAAATGAAAACTGGAGAACTGGTAGAATTTATTTTATATATGATTTTTATTGGCGCATCTGTGGCTGGTATGGGTGATTTGTATGCACAACTTCAAAGAACTGTGGGCGCATCTGAACGTATTTTGGAGATTTTGGACGAGGAAAGTGAGTTTGTTTTAGAAGAAAAATTATTAGTAAATTCAGCTGAAAAAATCACACAACAACCTGCTATTGTGGCTGGAAATATAGTTTTCAAAAATGTGCAATTTTCTTATCCTACACGTACAGACGTGCAAGTGCTGAAAAGCATCAATTTTGAGATTTTGGCAGGGCAAAAAATAGCTCTTGTAGGGCATAGTGGCGCAGGAAAATCTACTATTGCACAATTACTTATGAAATTCTATAAATTAGAAAATGCTAACGGACAAATCAGCATAGACAACCAAAATATCAACGACATAAACACGCCTTATTTGCGTCAAAACATTGGTATTGTACCGCAGGAGGTTATTTTGTTTGGTGGAACTATCAGAGAAAATATTTCTTATGGTAAACTTTCTGCCACAGATGCAGAGATAATAGAAGCTGCAAAACAAGCCAACGCACTTGATTTTATTGAAGGTTTTCCAGAGAAATTTGATACTGTGGTAGGTGAAAGAGGGATAAAACTCTCTGGTGGGCAACGCCAACGCATTGCTATTGCTCGTGCTATACTCAAAAATCCACGTATTTTGGTGCTTGATGAGGCTACTAGCTCTCTTGATGCAGAATCTGAAAAATTAGTGGCTGATGCACTAGATAATTTGATGCAAAACCGCACTACCATTATTATTGCGCATAGGCTTGCTACCATAAGAAAAGTGGATAAAATTTATGTTTTGAGCAATGGAAATATTATGGAACAAGGCACACACGACGAACTTTTTGCCCAAAATGAAGGCATTTATAACAATTTGGTGCGTCTGCAACTGGAAATGAATTAGAAATTATACATTGTTTGATGTAGTGCGTTGTGGGTGTCGCTAATGCTAAAACACCAACCTTTAGATTTGTAAAAAAATAATCAGAATGAAAGAGCTATTTTTGATAGTTGATATTATATTTTTTGAATTAGCAAAAGAGAACTTTAACTTTCCTATAACTAATCCAATCAGAACATCTTTCTGGCTAATTGACTCAGAACATTCTACATTTTCAGAAATTCAAATTCAAGACGAATACATTGAAATTGGGAAAATATGTAGGATAGGAATTAAATTGCTTGAACGTGATTTTTTGCAGAATAAAATCAAACAAGGTGCAGAATTTAGTTTGGGGGTTTTCCCATCTGAAATTGCGTACGGAAGGGTTGTAGATATCCTGTAGTCATTTTTCCCACCATTTGTGTATTGATTTATTGCTATGCTAAAACACCAAAAGAGGGTATCCTTTTTGGACACCCTCTTTTATCTCATAAAATAATTGTACAATTATGGTCTGACAACTGTATTACTACTTAAAGTAACCGCTGCAATACGTGCAAGCAAACGCCCTTCAACTGCTGCACCCGTATTTACTGAAATTGATTGGTCAGCCATTATGTTACCTTTGAAAACAGAGGTAGTTCCAAGCGTAGCAGAAGTTCCTACTTGCCAAAAGATATTTGATGCCAATGCCCCACCAGCTAAAAAGATTTTACGACCTGAAGTAGTATTCAAAGAAGATGCAATTTGAATGATAAAAGTTGCATTTGCATTTCCTTTTGCATCAAATGTAAGGTCTCCAGAAGAAATTTCAAGTGATCCTGATGATTTGTAAAGTCCAGGACTGAGTGTAAGTCCCCCAATGTTTCCTGCAAGAAGTACAATGTCAGTTGAAGTACGACCTGCAGCTTCGTTGTAGGCTGTTGTTAAATCACCTTTTGCAGCAGTAAGCCCTACTGCATCAGGTACAGAACCCGCAGGACCAGTCGCATCTACTGTATAAACTGTTCCAGTTATTTCAGTGCCTCCAAATCCTGTAATCATACTACCCGCTGACGGGCTTAACCCAATATTTCCTGTGATTGCAGAGGCAGGAATATTTGATATTAGCGAACCAGCCAAAACCACAAAATTACCTGCAGTTCGTAGGTTTATTGCAGGTTGTACTACTGTTTGAGTGATTATTACATTTGTGGGTGGTACTACAGGCGTTACTGCATTATTGTCTTTTTTACAGCCTGAAAAAATAATAGAAGCAGTTGCAAAAATTATTAGTAGTAGATTTTTTATGTTCATTATGATAGATTTTAGATTGTGAAAGTATTTCCACAATGCAAAATTGCAACAAATTCCACAATAGGGTGTTACATAATTCTAGAAAAATGTTACATAATTCTAAAAGTAAATTATATATATCACAGATTTTCAAGGTTTCTGCCGTTGTTGGTGTACGTTATGCTAAAACAGACGACAACAGAGGAAAAAGCATACCAACAAAGTCGCATATATAGTTAGATTGTTTTAAACATACTCATTATTTTATCTTCTGCTTGTGCTAGCATTATTTTATTATGTTCTATAAAATCATCAGGTAAATGAACATCAAAGTATTTATCAATAGAAAACAAAGCTTTTCTAAGCTCTATGTCTATGCTATACATTGTTGTATCAGTTTTAGGATTGTACCAAAGAAATATTAGAGTTCCATCTGTTTGATTGTATTTATAAAGACTCATATCTTTGCCTTCTGCATCTAATAAGTAATTGTAATAAATATTTGTTGGATCTTCATAATCTCCACCAAATGAATTTTCAAATTCGTAATTTCCTTTCAACACACTTTCTTTCCAATCTTCAAAGGTATCACCCCTATTAGAGAGTTGTAAATTATCATTTTTAAGTTTTTCACACCAGATAAGTCTAATGTAATCAATGATTAGGAAGTCAAAAGCACTTAGAAAAGAATCTACCAATTTAAAAACCGTATTATAACTCAAATGATTACCAGATACTTCACCTTCTAGCGACTTGCTGAATAATTCTTTATTATCTATTGTAGTAATCACTTCAATAGCTTCTTTGTGAAACCAATTAAGCCAATCAATTGTAACTTTTAATTTTTTCATATTCTATGGTTTTAATTTCTGCCATTGTTGGTTGTTTTAGCGTTAGCGACACCCACAACGCACTTCGTCAAACAATGTATTTTCTATATATTTGTTACGCAATAAAACTAGAATTATCTTCATTTCCAAGATAACTATTATTGTTTATTGTGAGTAGAAGTTCTCAACAGGGCATCACAGGGAAAACTTTTTAAACTTTTATTTTTTATTCTAAATTATTGTATTACCTTTGCAGTCCTTAATATTTAAGGTAGAAAAAGACAGACGAGTTCTGTCGCAAAACTTTTAAAGTTTAACCAAGCAAAACAATGCCCGTAAAAATCAGATTAGCACGTCGTGGACGTAAAAAATTAGCAATGTATGATGTTATCATTGCAGACTCTCGCTCTCCACGTGATGGTAGGTTCATAGAGAAAATAGGCACTTACAACCCAAACACCAACCCTGCAAGCATCAATATTGATGAAGAAAAAGCGTTTAGCTGGGTAATGAAAGGTGCACAACCTACTGACACAGTAAAAGCAATGCTTTCATATAGAGGTGTACTTATCAGAAAACATCTTCAAATTGGTGTAGGAAAAGGAGCTATCACGCAAGAAGTTGCTGATGCTAAATTTGCTGCTTGGAAACAAAATAAAGAAGCTAAAATCTCTGGAAAAATAGATACTTTGGCTGATAATAAAGTAAAAGATGCTAAAGCTCGTCTTGATGCAGAAACTAAGAAATCTACTGACCGTGCCGCTGCTATTGCTAAGAAAAATGCCCCTGTCGTTGAGCCAGTTGCAGAGCCTGTGGCAGAAGTAATTGCTGATGCACCTGCAACAGAAGAAGTTACAAAAACAGAAGAATAATTTTTAATTGTGAATTTTTAATTGTGAATTGTGAATTGTGAATTAAATACAATAAACAACAACCAATTATAACAGCTAACATATTATTTTCTAAAAAACCTGCAAAACACTCTTTAGGATAGTTTTGCAGGTTTTTTTAATTAAATTATTTGGCTAAACAAATTTTATCTCTCTCACAATTTATAACTCATAACTTATAACTCACAACTCAAATGACTGCCAACGACTGCTACGAATTAGGCTATATTTTACGTACACACGCCTTGTATGGTGAATTTTCTGCATATTTAGATGTAGATTATTTGGAAGATTATGAAGATATGACAACTGTTTTTGTAGATATAAAAAAACAATTAGTTAGCTTTGAGGTGGAAAGTGTCCGTATTCTTCCCAATAAGCCAAAAACAGCTCTTATCAAACTCAAAGGAATTGATACCATAGAACAAGCGCAAACACTTGGAAAAGCAACTTTGTATCTACCACTTGCCGCACTTCCAAAACTAGAAGGTACAGATTTTTATTACCACGAAGTTACTGATTTTCAAGTAATTGATGTCAATAAAGGAGAACTCGGTACTATTAAAACTATTTATTCTATGCAACATAGTGAACTGATTGCAATGGATTATAGAGAAAAAGAAGTGCTTATTCCTATCAATAATGAAACTATTTTGAGCATTGATAGAGAAAAAAAACAAATGAACGTAAATCTCCCAGACGGACTTTTAGAAGTGTATTTGGAAGAAGAACCTAAAAATACTAAAAAAATAAAATAATGCAAATACTTAGCGAACAAGAGGTAATGCGCCGTCAAAAACGTGCAGAACTTATCAAAATGGGCATAAATCCCTATCCAGCAGATGGATTTGAAGTAAACGCAACTGCTGATGACATTCTAAAAAATTATCAAGAAAATAACCCTCAAAGCAAGGAAAACTACAAAAACATCTCTATTGCAGGGCGTTTGATGAGTTTTCGTATTATGGGAAGTGCCTCGTTTGCAGAAATTCAAGATGCAACTGGGCGCATACAAATCTACGTAAACCGTGACGAAATATGTCCTACAGAAGATAAAACCAACTATAATACCGTTTTCAAAAAACTGCTAGATATTGGAGATATTGTCGGACTCAAAGGCTACGTTTTCACTACACAAGTAGGTGAAATTTCTATTCACGTTACAAATTTTACTTTACTTTCCAAAGCACTTCACCCACTTCCTATTGTGCGTGAAGTAACTGATGAAGCTGGAAATAAAAAAACGTATGATGCCTTCACAGACCCAGAACAGCGTTATAGACAGCGTTATGTAGATATGATTGTAAATCCTCACGTAAGAGAGGTTTTTATTAAACGTGCCAAACTTGTCAATGTGATACGTCATTTTTTAGGTGATAAAGGCTATTTGGAGGTTGAAACACCAATTTTGCAACCCATTCACGGTGGCGCAACTGCACGCCCATTCAAAACGCACCACAACACGCTTGATATGCCTTTGTATTTGCGTATTGCCAATGAATTATACCTAAAAAGATTGATTGTAGGCGGTTATGATGGTGTTTTTGAGTTTGCAAAAGATTTTAGAAATGAAGGAATGAGCCGTTTTCATAACCCTGAATTTACGCAAGTGGAGCTTTATGTTGCCTACAAAGATTATAATTGGATGATGGAAATGACTGAAGAAGTTATTGAAAAAATTGCTATTACGTTGCACGGAACAACAAAAGTACAGGTTGGAGAGAATATTATTGACTTTCAACGCCCTTGGAAACGCTTTACAATGTTTGAAGCTATCAAAGAATATACAGGCGTTGATATTTCTAATATGAATGAACAAGAGATGCGTCAAACCGCTGAATCTATGCATATTAGTACAGATGAAACAATGGGAAAAGCTAAACTTATTGATGAGATTTTTGGTGAAAAAGTAGAACATTTGCTCATTCAACCTACTTTTATTACTGATTATCCTGTTGAGATGTCGCCACTTACCAAAAAACACCGTTCAAAAGAGGGCTTAGTGGAGCGTTTTGAAGGAATTTGTAATGGAAAAGAAATTTGTAACGCTTATTCAGAGCTAAACGACCCAATAGACCAACGTGAGCGTTTTGAGGAGCAACTAAGTTTAGCAGCACGTGGAGATGAAGAAGCAATGGCAATGGACGAGGATTTTTTGCGTGCTTTGGAATACGGAATGCCTCCTACAGCTGGTATTGGCATTGGTATTGACCGCCTGACTATGATAATGACTAACCAAAATTCTATTCAAGAAGTGTTATTTTTTCCACAAATGAAACCTGAAAATAAGCCTTTGGTAGCTGAAAAAGAGGATTATTTGGCGGTTGGAGTACGTGAGGAATTGATACAAATTTTGCAAAAACTTAATCTTTACACAATTGAGGCACTTAAAAAATCAGAAGCAAACAAATTATTTAATGAAGTTTGTGGTATGAGAAAAAAACTAAAACTCAATGATGTCAAAAATCCTACAAAAGAAGAAGTAGAAAATTGGTTGAAATAAGCAAAATCACTAACAAAAAAGGTTCAAAATCATAAGATTTTGAACCTTTTTGTTGATTTTTTATTTACGAGTGGACATAAACAAAAGCAAAGCTATCATCAAAATTTCGCTCCCTCCTGCTGCAATACCTACTGCTTTAATAAAATTTGCATCCAAACTGCCCCTAAATACAAAGGAACAAATAAGACTAATGACAAGTCCTAGTACTGCCCCTAACCCCCCAAAAAGCATCCAATTGGGCATTAGTCCGTGTGCGCCGTCTGGAATAACAGCAGAATATATGCGCCCAGAGATTGCACCTAAAACTGCACTACCTAGCACAGCTGCCAAAACTATTTTCAAAATAGCCATAGAATAAATTGATTAGTAAAAATGTATTTAGTAATTTTAAATGATGTTGCAAAGTAAATACATTTACTAACAAATGCAAATATTTAATGAAGTTTGTGGTATGAGAAAAAACTAAAACTCAATGATGTCAAAAATTCTACAAAAAAGGAAGTAGAAAATTGGTTGAAATAAGTAAAATAACAAATAAAAAAGGTTCAAAATTTTGATTTTGAACCTTTTTAAGTATAAACTGATATTAGAAATAATGATTACATAATAACAAAAATAAGCGCAATAAGTAACACTTGTGCCAAAGGGACAACCAAAGACCAGCAGGCAGCCGAGTATTTTGTATTCCAAATAAATACAAAAGCTACAATACTAGAAATAATAATAGTAATAGAAAGTGTTGCTATAAGTACAGCTGATACCCACATTAAGGGCTTTCCTACAGTTGTGACAAACATCATAGGCGACATCATTGTTGCAGTAAGAGCAGGTAAAGCGGTAAGTGCTAC
>JAYVHJ010000473.1:0-3680 GCA_043771315.1 Raineyaceae bacterium | reverse complement strand
GTTTATTTTTCTCTCCAATAAATGGATTTGTACCTTCTAATGGCATAAAACGTCCTACTCCTTCTGACACAAAACTACAATCAGCATAATCTCCAATTTGCCCTGCACCTGCTTTTGCGAGTGCATCTAAGATTTCTTCTGTGGCATTTTTTGGGCAAAAAGTTACTAATTTTTTGAGAATTTGCTTTTTTGGAGCAAGAATTTTGACGTTTTTCAGTCCTAATTTTTCTGCAATATGAAAATTAACGCCATTTGTTGCATTATCCAAATTGGTATGAATAGCATAAATAGCAATGTCGTTTTTAATAGCTTTGATGACCGTTTTTTCTACATAATTGCTATTATTAAAGCGTTTTAAGCCCTTGAAAACAATAGGATGATGCGCTACTACAAGGTTACAACCTTCTTTTATAGCTTCATCAATGATGCTTTCTGTGCAATCTAGGCTAATGAGAACGCCCGTAATTTCTGTGTCGTACTCACCTACAATCAAGCCAGAGTTATCATAACTTTCTTGGTAATTTGGCGGTGCAAGCGTTTCTAAAACACTTAAAATATCTTTTATTTTTATTTTCATAAGTATCTACTAATTAGCTTTTTACGTATTTATATTTTTTACATTGTACTTATTACCCATATTTTTCTTAATTAGTTTATGTTTTGATTTGACCAAAATCATACATAATCATTTGATTACAAGCATTTTGTATTCATTCACACTTCATAATTAAAAATTCACAATTACTTATTACCTACTTTTAATATTATAAAGTAGCAAGAAATATCATTTTTTTAAGTAATTTTTTTGTAAATATAAAAAGAAAGATTTACATTGTGGAAAATTAGTCGCATCTATTTCAATTTCTCAAAAAATCAATATGAAAAAGCTATTTTTACCTTTTGCATTTTCCTACTTACAAGCTATTCTACTGATTTTTTATTGTACTTTTGCTTCTTGTCAGTCAAAAGAAATAGACAAAACTAACCAAAATAAAGCAGATAAATCCGCAGAAGATTCTCTAAAAAATCTTAGAGAAAAAATTGATACCAATAATCAAAAAACTGATAAAACTGACAATAATTCTAACGACAATCTTGCTGATAAATCAGCACAAAAGAAGCCTCAAAAGTTAGATTCTATTGCAATTTTTGCAAAAATTACCAAAAAATGGGAAATTACAGGCAATTATTGGGTAAGTTCCATAGAAACATTTAACAACAACGAAAATTATTTCCTTGACCTTCAAAAAGATGGTTCATACACGCTGAAAGCACGTTTAGAAGATATAAACATCAGTGAAACAGGTAAATGGCAACTTCAAAATCCTAAACTAAAATTTAGGAAGTATGAGGAAACAGACTCAAAAGATGCAGGAATACCTATTGAAGACAATGAGGAAATTTTAGTTTTAATGCCAAAAAGCGCTAATAACAACAAAGAAAGATTATTTTTATTTAATTTTTCGGAAAAAGAATTTGCCTTTAATATGCTCACACGCCCTTCTGGACTTTTTGCAAAATAATTCTTTTAGTTATGAATTATAAGTTGTGAATTATGAATTAAATACATTTGCTACCATACACTTTTTAAGACTTTATGGTTTTTGGGACAAAAATTACGAAAAATAAATGAGTGTATGTTAGCAAATTAAATACAAAAGTAAAATAATAAACCACTCAAGTAACTATTAAAAAATACATAAAATTATAAACATATAAAAATCAATGGAAACGTATGATGAAATAGTCAGTCTAATACCTGAATACCTTTTGCATTCAAAGAATTATATGGTTGTCGTTACGGATTTGGAAGGCAAATATATTTTTGTGAATGATATTTTTAAAAGCCGTTTTTCCTTCTTAGATGGTTTTATTGGCATACTTTCGTCTGATACCATACACCCAGACGACATAGAAAAATGTAATATTGCCTCTATTAATTGTATCAGTAACCCTGATACCGTAGTAGAAGTGCTATTACGCAAACCTAATATTGCGTTTGCTATTTTGGAAAATGATTATTATTGGACTAATTGGGAGTTTTCTCTCTTAAAAGATGAAAATAACCAACCGTTAGGCATATTTTGTTTGGGAACGGACATTACAGAAGCCAAAAGAATTGAAAATATAGAAAAAAAAGTACAGCAAAAATTACGACATTCAGAAGACAAACTACGGGCTATTTTGGATAGTAGCACTGATGGGCATATTCTTATAAGTCCAGATTTTAAGATTTTGAGTATCAACAAAACTGCAAAAAACAGACTTCAACAATTATTCAATACGACAGCAGAAGAAGACCAAGACTTTCATCAATATATACCCAAAGGAACAGAAGAAGAATTCAAAAAACACTTTCAAAATGCTTTAAATGAGCAATCTATACGCTTTGAGAAAAAAATGATATTTGAAAGTGGGGAACAAGTTTGGAGAGAATTTTATTTTTTTCCTGCCTATGATACAAAAAAACAACTCATAGGAGTTAATTTTAACATCATTGATATTGATGCTAGGAAAAAAGCAGAGCAAAAGCTACACACGTCTGAATATACCCTCAAAGCTATATATAATAGCACCACAGATGGCACTACCTTTCTTGGAAAAGATTTCAATATACTTTATACCAACAAAGTTACCAACGAAATTTGTGTTTATATTTTTGGGAAAGAACCCAAAAAAGGTGATTATTCTTTAGATTTTATTTTGCCACATTTGCAGGAAGAATTTTTGGGATATTATCAAAGAGTTTTATTAGGCGAAATTATTAAAGTAGATAAACAAGATAATAACAACGGCTGGTGGTCTTTTTCTTTGTTTCCTGTCTATGATAAACAAGAAGAACTTGTAGGAATTGCTATCAATGTGCGTGATATTACAGAAAGAAAACAAATTGCATTAGAATTATTAAATGCAAAAAATGACATAGAACATAAAAACCAACTGTTAAATGCTATTCTGGAAAGTCCAAAAGGTATTATTATTTTTTCTTTGGATAAAAGCTATAATTATCTTTCTTTCACGCAAACGCACCACCAAGCAATGAAACAGATTTGGGACGTAGATATCAAAATAGGTGAAAGTATATTGCAATATATCACCTCTGAAAGTGACAAAGAAAATGCTAGACAAAATTTTGATAAAGCACTCAAAGGAGATTATTTTGTAAAAATAGAACAATTTGGCGACGAAACCCATTTTAGAACCTATTGGGAAGATAGGTATTCGCCTGTTTTTAATGAAAAACATCAAATTATAGGGCTTACTGTTTTTGTGACTGACATCACAGAACGCAAACAGAACGAACTCAAAATTATTAGTCAAAATGAAAAACTAAAAGTCATTGCGTGGCAACAATCCCACGAAGTCAGAGGACCAGTTGCCAGCATTTTGGGACTCCTTAACCTTATCAAAACAGAAGACAAGCAAACTTATAATCCGCTTTATTTGCAATATTTGCAACAATCAGCAGAGCAATTAGATAGGATTATTCATAAAATAGTGGACAATACAACTGCCATTGAATAGTTATGAATTATGAGTTATGAATTATGAGTTATGAATTATGAGTTATGAATTATGAGTTATGAGTTATGAGTTATGAGTTATGAGTTATGAGTTATGAGTTATGAGTTATGAGTTAAAATACAAAGTACAATGTATTTCAACTCACAACTTATAAT
>JAYVHJ010000472.1:0-5689 GCA_043771315.1 Raineyaceae bacterium | reverse complement strand
CTGCACCAAAAAGCTCTTTGGCTCTATCTATGGCAAGTTGTTCTACTATATCAACTACCTCACAACCACCATAATAGCGTTTCCCTGGTAATCCTTCTGCATATTTATTGGTAAGTACGCTTCCCATTGCAGCAATAACTTGTGGAGAGGCAAAATTTTCAGAGGCAATCAGTTCAATACCAGCAAGTTGGCGGTGTTCTTCTTGTTTGATAAGGTCAAAAATAATGGTATCTTTGTATTGATTTTGAGCTATGCTAGACATTTTTGTAGAAATTTTAGGGTAATCTTAGTGATATAACTAATTTTAGCGGTGAATTTACGAAAAAAATTTAATTATTTGGAGTTTTTTAGGGAATTTAATTGAAACAAAATACTTTTTATATGATTTTTGCGTTTTTATGAAACTTACCCAAAGATATATCAATAAATTTATAAAGATTAGTTTATCTTAATTTTTTAGTTTAATTTTGTGTTCGCAAATAGTTTACACAATTGAAAGCAAACATATTCATTTAATACAATGAGCAAAAATATACACAAAAATTTTTCTTTTCTTTTCTTTTTTATTTTGTTAAATGGCGTTTTTACGCATAGTTTTGCTCAAAAAATTACTATCAAAGGCAAAATAACAGATGTAACAACCAAAGAAGTTTTACCTTTCGTAAATGTCTATATAAAAAATGCTGATGGAACGCTCAAAGGTGTCGTTTCTGATGATAATGGCAAATATACACTAGAAGTTGAGAACAAAAAAGATACACTTTTTGCGGTTTTCATGGGCTACCAAATGGGCAAAAAAGTAATCAATTTAGGGCTTTTGCAAACCATTGATTTTAAACTTATTCCAGATGATGAGTCTATAGGTGAGGTAGTTGTGAGTGGTAGAAAAAAAGATAATCCTGCGTGGGCAATCATCAGAAATGCGGTAAAAAATAAAGCTAAAAACTCTCCTGCCAACCTTGATGCCTATCAATATGATATGTATAACCGTTTAGAAGGCTATATCCGCCCCAACGGAAAAGGAATTAGTAAGATGAAACTTTTGAAAGAAATGCAAAAAGTTTCATCAAAATACCCCCAATTAAAAGATGAAAAAGGGCTTCCGCTTGTACCTATTATTGTGAGTGAAGGCGTAGGAACAAAGTATGTCAGCAAAAAACCAAAAAGAGATAGAGAAATCATTACGAATTCCAATATAAATGGTATTGGTATAGAAAATACGGAAGGTTTGGGAGATATTTTGACAAAAAGTAGTGTTGCAAATTTTAATTTTTATAATAATGAAGTTATTATTTTTCAGAAATATTTTCTCTCGCCTGTGGCTGATGGCTGGCGTGTAATGTATGATTATGACCTTTTAGATAGTGTAATGGTGGATAAAGATTTTTGTTACAAACTTAATATTGTACCAAAAAATTCTTCTGATTTGGCGTTTGTAGGCACACTTTGGATAACTAAAAAAGATTTTGCTATCAAAAAAATTGAGGCACGAGCCAGTGACAATGCTAACATCAATTTTGTGAGTGGCATCAAAATTAACCAAACTTTTGCGCAAGTAGAAACAGGCGTTTGGTTGCCACAAAGTATTGATTTTGAGATGCAAGTCAAAGATATTTCTGATTTAATCCCAGAAATGTATTTGAAAACGCATATTGATAATAAAAACTATATTATCAATAAACAAAAGGAGATAGATTTTTATGATGAAAAAGCGTCAGATGCTAAAACTATTGCCACAAAAGATACTACTTTTTGGAAAGAATTTCGCAAAGATAGTAGCCTCGTAAACCAACTAAATGTTACTTCTTTGATTGATAGTATGAAAGCAATTCCTGCGGTACGTTCTTATACACGTACACTTACGGTGCTTGCATCTGGCTACTTTGAAGGCTCAAAAATAGAAATTGGGCATTGGGCGAGGTTTTACGCTTGGAATACCATTGAAGGTCACCGTTTGGGTTTTGGATTTCGTACTAGCTCACTTTGGAGCAGAAAAATCCGTTTTGACACACGCATTGCTTATGGTACAAACGACCAAAAAATAAAGTATAATGCCCATTTGCGGTATATTTTTGCTTATGGCAAAAAATATGCAGCTATTGGAATACGGCGTTTGGAGGATATTGAGCCGCTTATTCAGCTAAATCTTTATGAAAATTTGCCACAGCTTTTTCTTGCTGCCAACCGTTTTGGAGATATATCAAAAATACGCCCTTTTTTCAAACAAGAAACAACTATTTATGCAGAAAAACGTATCAATTTTGATTTTTTGCAAAAAATCACGTTTTCGCACCGTGTTCTAAAACCTCTCTATAATTTTGGTTATTATGCACAAGAAGGCATTACAGAAATTTCTACAGACCTTACAACATCAGAAATTACTTTGCAAAGCGTTTATCAAAAAGGATCAAGCAGAACGCAATTAGACCCAGATACGGAAATCAATTTGTCGGGCATTTCTAGACCAAAATTCAGTTTGACAGGTGTTATTGGGTTAAAAGATGTTTTTGGAAGTCAGTTTGAATATCAGAAAATATTTTTGGATATTTCACAAAATAATATTCGTACAGGCTCTTTGGGTTCAGCTAATTATGCGCTCAATGTGGGGCATATATTTTCACCTGTGCCTTATCCGCTTCTAAAAACACACTTAGGGAATAATACGCCATTTTTTGTGAATAGGGCGTTTAATATGATGCAAGGCTTTGAGTTTGTGAGTAGTTCTTATGCTTCAATTAGTTACACGCAGTTTTTTGGTGGATTTATCTTAGACCGTATTCCTTTAATGAAGACTATCAACAAAAAACTTAAATGGCGTTTGCTGACAAGTTTTAATATGTTGTATGGTACAATGAATGAGAAAAGTCTGCGCCTTTTGCCTACACAAACTGCTAGTGGTGAGCCTATTACACCTTTTTATGTGCTTTCTCCTAACAAACCTTACATGGAAATTGGCTATGGAATAGATAATATTTTTAAGTTTTTTAGGGTAGATTTTATTCACCGTTTGAATTATTTGGAAAATAATGGCGCAAAATCTTTTGGAATAAAGTTTTTGGCACAAATAAAATTATAAAAATATTTACTGTTTTTTGTTAAAAAATAAATTCCAAGCAGAGAAATTTACAATTTGCAAGAAAATCTAATTTATAATTATGAAAAAACTACTGTTTTTCTTACAAATATTATTAACTACTCATCTAGGATTTTCGCAAAAAGATATCGTTATTAACACTAAAAGCCATTTATTCACAGTAATAGCTATCAATAATAATATCATTTTCAAAAATTCTTTTTCTTTAATATCTGTCAATGAAAAACTTTATACAAATGATGAAATAGCACTTTTGCAAAATAGTTATGTTGTATTGTTGCATCATACAGGCAAAACTGTAGAACTTACAACAATAGGAACTTACAAAATAGCAGAACTTTCTGATAAAATACCCTTCAAAAATCCATCTGATACCTTACACAAAAAATTTATAAGATACCTTTCTTCTGAAATCTCAAAGGCAAGCACACAAGAATTACTTACGCCAGAGCCTGCTCACGTATGCCAAAAAAGCATTCATAGGTGCTTTCCTAGTCATACTTTAGGATATTTTAAACCATTAAGTGATGATGGTAAGACAACACCTGATGATTTTAGGCATTCAATTTTTGGTGATTCTTTGTTGATTAGAATTTATCCCAATTTAGCAGCAGGCAGAATACCTAAATATGACGACTTTGAGGTAGCTATTTTGGATATGACAAACACAGAACAAGCACATTTTACAGTTCCTAAAAATCCAGATGGGGAAGGTTGTTTGATAGTAGATTTCTCCAAAATAAAGTATAAATACGAACCAGCTTGGATTATCACGTTATCCGTTAAAACAGGTATGAGCGGAAATTATCACGTAAACAAACTTGATAAAACATCTACAAAATATATTTCACTTGCTAAAAGGCTTGCACTAAACACACCAAACAACACAACTGCATCAGATAATTTGTTACAAGGCATTATTTTTGATGACGAAGGATTAGTTTTAGATGCATTGAGATGCTATACAAAAATGATAACACTTCAACCCAACGTAAAAATTTATAAGGTTTTTTATCAAACTTTCTTAAAGAAACATCATTTAGGAAATTCTTATCCTTCAACTTGTCGTTAAAAAGTGCTTTTTGATTTGTATTTTTGTAGAATAACGTATATTTGATTATCTTTGGGGATAAAATAAACTTCTTTCCATTTATGCGACCACTAGCACTGATTTTTATATTAGTTTTTTGTTTTTTTGTTTCTAATGACCTAAAAGCCACACACTTACGAGCTGGGCAGATTTCTGCTAGTCGTACAGACCCAATAGCACTTACCTACCGTATCACACTCACGCTTTACCGTGATAAATGCGTCCAATGTGTAGAACTAGCTTCTACGGCACGTATTTTTATTAGAGAGCTAAATGTAGAACTTACTGCAAGCCTTGTTTTGCCACTTAATGAAGTTGGAAACAATACACAAGAGGGAAGATATGAATTTAATTATACGTTTTCGGGAGCTGGCACTTTTACTATTATTTACTCCGACCCTTATAGAAATGATGTTGTAAATATGTCTAATTCACTAGGAACAGAGTTTTATGTAGAATCTCAAATAATTATAAATCCTTTTTTGGGTAGAAATAGTACGCCTATTTTGCAGGCTTTACCCATAGACTTTGCAGGTTTGGGAAGGAAATTTTTGCATAATCCTGGTGCTTACGACCCAGATGGTGATAGCCTTTCATATAGTTTTGTCACGCCAAGACAAGGATTTAATATAAATGTATCTGGTTATCAGCCGCTTAGTGCTTATATGACAACAGCAGAAGGTGGCGGCGCACCTAGTTTTGTTATCAATCCTTCCACGGGAACGGTTACTTGGGATAGTCCTAATACGGTTGGAAATTTTAATTTTGCTATAAAAGTACAAGAATGGCGTAAAAATGTACAAGGAAACTATATTTCTTTGGGTTACGTGGTGCGTGATATGCAGGTGCGTGTAAGTAATTCTACTAATAAACGCCCAATCTTAAAGCTTCCGCCTAATTTGTGTGTGGTGGTTGGTGATGTCATTGGAGAAAACATAACTGCCACAGACCCAGACAACAACCAAGTAATAATTACTAGCACAAGCCAATTATATGATGCGTCTTTTCCTAATCCAAAGGCATCTTATTTGCCTAATCCGCCTGTATTGCAACCTACAACGCCATTTCCTGCACGCTTGTTTTTTAGGTGGTTGCCTTCCTGCGACCACATACGAGAACGCCCTTATCAAGTGCTTTTCAAAGCGGAAGATAGCCCCACAGGTGTCAATACGCCACTTGTGGATATTCAAATTTGGGAAATAAAAGTTTTAGGACCAAAAATACTCAATGTAACTGCTACACCCAATAATCTTCCAAATGAAGATAATATTACCCTTAATTGGACTGCGTACTCGTGTGCAACTCGTGCAGACCGTCTGATTATTTGGAGAAAAGAAAACTGCAGCCCTGATGCGCTAGCAAGTTGTGAAACGGGTGTACCAAAAAACGCTGGATATACCGCTATTGCACGTATTTTGCCTAATCTCACCACTTACACAGACCGTACTGTACGTGCAGGAGTGCGCTACACTTACCGTATTTCTGCTACTTTTGCGCCTCCTTCT
>JAYVHJ010000471.1:0-3043 GCA_043771315.1 Raineyaceae bacterium | reverse complement strand
CTAACTCATTGACATTAAGCATAATCTCTTCTTTTTCAGTGAGTTTACTTTTTTTTCTACAATAAATAGGATATTCTTTTCCTTCTTCATAGCGTACATAATACCAATAACCATTGTCAAAATACGGTACAGAAAGGTCGGTTTGTTTAATTCTGCCTTTCATTTCTTCAAAAAGCGTGTTTTGCAAAGTTTCTGTACTTTTCATTTGCACATCTGTGTAAGCATTTTCAGCTTCTAGATGCTTAATTACTTCTTTGTCTGTCGGCTGATTGAGCCAATAATAATTGTCTGTGCGCTTGTGTCCATGTTTTTCTAAAATTTTAGGGATTTTTTTGCAGACTGGCGCAGTTGCATTAACATCTTGCGCTGTTAGTTTGGGTGATTTTGCCATAAAGAGAAAAAAAGAAGCTGTCAGAATGTATTTAAACATATTTTTATTAAGGATTTTTTGTTGATATTTTGATATTCCGTTAGTTTTTGCTAATTATGTGGAAATATCTCCAAATATAGAAAATATTTTTGGTTATGAATACAATGTTTACGAGTTTCCCCACGTTCCACGTGCGGTTATGATAGTTAAACCCTTTCAGGGTTTTTAATACAGAAAATACAAATAAAAAAACAATTTTATGAGTACATACACGCAAATTTTGTATCAATTAGTTTTTAGTACCAAATACCGCAATCCTACACTTTTGAAGGAAAATAGAAAGGATATGTATAAATGTATTTGGGGAATTCTGAATAATAAAAGTTGTATTGTTTACCAAATTGGAGGCATAGAAGACCATACCCATATTATTTTTGACCTTCACCCAAGTATAGCTTTGTCTAATTTGGTGAAAGATATAAAACTTGGGGCAACGAGTTTTATCAAAGAAAAAGAAATTTTCCCTGATTTTGAAGGCTGGCAAGATGGTTATGGGGCTTTTACGTATGCTATGGAAGCAAAAGAAAAACTGGTTAATTATGTTAAAAATCAAGAAGAGCATCATAAAACGCAAAATTCAGCAGACGAATTAAGACAAATGCTCAATGAATTAGGAGTACCTTTTGACGAAAAATATTTTTCATAACGCAAACAAAACCCTGAAAGGGTTTAACTATCATAACCCCACGTTTCACGTGGGGAAACACGCAAAACGAATGAAACAAACCTTATTTATTTTCTCTTTTCTCTTGCTTTTTTCTTGTAAAAATACGACATCAGAAAACTCAAAAAACACTTCTAATACTCTCAAAACTAGCAATCAGCAACTAAAACCAACTTATGCAAAGGGTTTTTTGGTAGAATATTATGAAAACTACAAAATCCTGCATATTTTGCAACCGTTTTCTAATGATAATTTTGATAATGTAGCCACAAAATCAAATGGATTATCAGATACATTAAGTTATGTTTTGACGCAAGCAAACGCTATTTTACCTAAAAATGTAGCACATTTGCCTGTTATTAAAATTCCTGTCAAGAAAATAATTGTTTTGAGTACCACCCACTTGGCACTTTTGGAGCTTTTGGAGGCTGAAAACGTCATTATTGGGGCATCTAATACAGATTATATTTATTCTGAAAAAATAAAAAACCTCGTAACAACCAAAAAAATCACCAAAGTAGATGATCAAAACCTGAATACAGAACAAATACTAGCACTTTCTCCTGATTTGGTGATGGCATCTGCACTTCCTGCTACGCAATACAAACAGTATCAACCACTTATAGCGGCAGGTATTCCTGTTTTGCTCAATGCTGAATGGTTGGAAAAAACACCACTTGGCAAAACTGAATGGCTAAAAGTAATGGCAGTTTTGCTTAATAAAGAACAAAAAGCAAGTATTTTATTTGACAAAATAACAACTAAATACTTGCAAACCAAAGTATTAGTAAGTAACTTTACGGATAATCTTATCAAAAATAAACAAGCTAAAAAAACAGTTTTTTGTGGTTTTCCTTATAAAGATACTTGGCACACACCCGCAGGAGAGAGTTTTATGGCTAATTTTTTGGCTGATGCAGGCGGAAATTATATTTTTTCTGACATAAAAGGAACGGCAAGCATACCAATAAGTATGGAAAAAATCTATCAAAGATGCACTAGTGCAGATATTTGGCTAAACGTAGATATTCCAGCAACACAGGAAAATTCTAAAAACTTTGAACTAATGAAAGGGTTGAAAGCCTATCAAACCAAAGAAATTTATAGCCGTAATAAGCGCATAAGTGGGCAAGGAAATGATTATTGGGAAAGTGGCGTAGTGCGTCCAGATGTTGTTTTGGAGGATTTGGTGAAGATTTTTTATCCAGAATTGCAGAAAAATTTTGTAGAAAAAGAACTTTTTTATTACAAAAGAGTAGAGATAAAATAATTTTTTCTTAATGTAGATTAATGCACAATGCTAAGTTTTTAACTAATTTTGTAATATCAAAAAACAAAATTACTCCAATAAAATATTAACCAAAAAACATTAAAAAAATGAAAACAAATAAAATTATTTACTGGGTCAGTACAGGAATTATTAGTGCTATGATGCTTTTTAGTGCATTTGGCTACTTCACCAATCCAGATATGAAGGCTGGTTTTGTGCATTTGGGCTTTCCTGATTTTTTCAGAATTGAACTAGGAGTAGCAAAAATTTTGGGTGCTATTGCACTTTTGCTTCCAATGCCCCCCGCTAAAATAAAAGAGTGGGCTTATTTTGGCTTTGCCCTTGTCTTCCTTTCTGCATCTATTGGACACGCAGCAGTGGGTGACCCTGTAGGCAATATTATTCCGCCACTCGTTTTTCTTGCTATTCTTGGTGTATCATATTTTTACAATATGAAAGTAAAAGCATAAATATAGCCTAAACAGCTATAAAAAGCATAATAATGCAACGTAAGAAGTTTATAACATCAATAATTGGTTTGGGCGCAATGGCAACACTAGGAGATTTGGATTTTTTCACAGATGATTTGACAGAGCAAGATGAGAAAATGCCTGTATTATTCATAGGACACGGAAGTCCTATGAATGCCATAGAAGAAAACGAATTTTCTTTAGGTTGG
>JAYVHJ010000470.1:0-8505 GCA_043771315.1 Raineyaceae bacterium | reverse complement strand
GCTTCTTGGGATCCTGCTTCTCTCTGCAATATTACAGGAATGACAACAATTCCACCCGCAGGGCTAAGCCAGACTTTTGGCAACTTTACTTGGAATTGTGCAACGCAAGGCGCAGGTTTCAACTCATTTTCTCTTATTATTAAAGGGAATTTACTTTTACAAAGCTCAAATGGTCGTACATTAGGGCTTAATACCATAGTACTTGAAGGTAATTTTACTAACAATGTAAGTTCTTTCTTTTTACCATCATCAGGCAGTTTTACTTTTGCAGGCACAAATCCTCAAACTGCAACAGGAGCAACTACTTTTGAAAATCTTACTATCAATAAAACTACTAATAATGTCAGTTTAGTGGCAGCCACACCAATTACTGTTACTAATACGCTTACACTTACTGCTGGAAGACTTATATTAGGAAATAATGATCTTACTTACAACGGCACAATACCAGTCGTTGGTTTACCCAATAGCTATGTAGATACAAGCATAGGCACAGGCTCATTTATAGTAGGTGGGGGTGTTACTAATTCTTTATTTCCTGTGGGAAATAGTACAACTTATTTTCCTGTTACGCTTGCTACTACTGTTGCTGGTGCTAAAGTACGGTTTGGTGTGGGTACTGGTGCAGGTGCAACAATACCCAATAGTGGTATAGGTTCTTGGTTTGTTTTTAATGGTACTGATTCTAACAATAAAATTTTTACTATTCCTAATGTCATAGCTGGAGCTACGATAGGATTTTATAATGGTAGTGTGTGGAATGCTTTCTCTGCTCCTAATGTAAGTGTAGCTGGCACTTCTCCAGCTAATTATACGTTGGCTTCTACTACTTTTGGTGGTGTTGAGCAGCAAGTAGCTATCTTTATGCCTCTTGCAGCTACGCCTTGGTATTCTCAAGCTCCATCTGGTGGAAATTGGAACTTACCTACTAGTTGGAATACTATTCCTGGTGGCGGCGGAACTGGTGGCATTCCTGCAAGTGGTGACAATGCTATCATACAATTAGGACATACCGTTACTGTGCAACTTGCAACTGATATAGCTTTTAATGTGAATATTACATTACAAACTCCAACAAGTGTGTTAGCTTTTAATGCCGTGAATACTGGAAGTAATCAAATAGGTGTTTTGAATGGTGTAGCAGGCTCAAAAGTCAGAATGAATATAAATGCCTTGCCTGTAGTAGCCACTAATAGCTTTATAGGTATACCAGGCACAATAGTAGAGTTTGCAGGTGGTGCAGGTAGTATTCCTGCGCAATTTACTGGAGCAAATTATAAAAGTCTTATTATCTCTGGAACAGGCATAAAAACATTGATAAGTGCTACCACAATAGAAGAAACTCTTACTATTAATGGAGCTGGTGCTATTCTCAATCTTAATGCAAGTCTAACTGTAATAGGAACTACAGAGATTATAAACGGTACACTCACAGAAACTGGCAGTGCACTCCTTGCACATACCTTTGGAGTGCTGAATGTTAGGGGTAATGGTAGTTTTACTAAACCATCTGGAAATAGTAGTTCTGATTTTATATTTACAGGTAATGTTCTTAATCAAGGAATATTTGCATTAACAAGTGGAAGCCCTAAATGGAAGTTAGGGAATGTTACTACTTTTATCACAGTGCAAAATCAGCATCCAATTAATGTAATGACATTCTCACAGAGTGCTAGTGGTACTGGTGCTATTGAAGGAAATGTTACTGTATTAGATTTTGTGGGGGGGGCAAATATACTAATGCTTGGAAACTATGCAATTTCTATTACGGCAGGAAAAACGCTTACTAATCAACTAGGGAATACTAGTACAGACCCCACTGGTGCTGGTAGAAAATTGATTATAACTACTGGTAATGGTACACCTGCCACAGGTCTAACAGGTGTTTTGGTTAATGATGTAAATGCTATTTTAGCCTATAGTATTGGTAATAATACAACATTCCCAGCTCATACTTTTGATTGTAGTGCAAGTGGTAATCTTGTTATTTATAATAGTAATTATGTAATGCCAGGTAACTATCATCATATACAAATTGTACCATCTTTAAATAATAGGTTAATAAACTCTATTACTGTCAATGGAAACCTTACTATCAATTTAGGTGCGACCCTAACAGTGGGTACGAATAATATCAATATCAAAGGCAACTGGACAAATAATGGTGGTACATTTGCAGCTGGAAGTGGAATATCAACAGATACAGTTGTTTTTGACGGAACTACTGCGCAAATTATTGGGGGAACAGGAACTACTACATTTAACAGTATTCTGATTACTAATAATGTATCTTTAACTACAAACTGTATAGTAACTGGGGAATTTGTTAATAACGGGATATTTGATGGAGGGACTGGCGGTAATACAGTTTCATTTATGAATATAACCCCAAAAACTATTGGGGGAACAGGAACTACCACCTTTAATAACCTTACTATTGGAACATCACCCACAGACATATCAGCAGGTACAACACTCAACATAAGAGGTAATTTCACTAATAGTAGTGGTACATTTAATCCAGGTCTCCCTACGAGGGTAGTTAATTTTATTGGCAGTACATCACAAACTATTACAGGTGCAACTACATTTAATAATCTTACAATAGCTAATAATAATACAGTGACCCTAACTGGCACAACTTCATCTATTACAGTAAATAATGCACTTACACTTACAAGCGGAAAAATAGTTTTAGGAGCGAATAATATTACTATTGGAAATACGGGAACTATTGCTGGAGCTAGTTCAACAAACTATATAGTTACAAATGGTACTGGTGCGCTGATAAAAACAGGCGTAACACCTTCTTTCTTTTTTCCTATTGGAGATAGTGGAAGTTATCAGCCTATCACAATGACAAATACCAATCCTTCTGGTGCGAGTGTGAGATTTGTAACTGTTGGAACGCTACCTGCTGGTGGCGTAGGTTCTTGGCGCATCTCAAATCCAAACACAAATTCAACTATTACATTTAATAACCCACAAGGCGGAACATTAACAGCACTATCCAAAATAGCTACTTATAATATCCCAATTGCATCTACTTGGACACCAGTATCTGTAGGAACTAGTTTTAGTTCTCCTAATTACAATACATCTTCTAATTACAACTTTCCTACAATGGTTGGTATTGAAGTAGAGTTTGGTATCTTCACGCCTATCTTTTATTCTAATGTTACTACTGGTAATTGGAATTCACCAACTAGCTGGTCAAGTACATCAGCTACATTTACGGCTACCACTGTACCTACTGCAGGTGCTACTATCATTATACAAGATGGGCATACTATCAATGTAAATGCAACTACTGATATTCTTGCAGGAGCTGATGTAGATGTACAAGGTGGGGGTGTTTTGAGGTTTAATGCTTCTAATACAATAGCAATAGATAAAATAAAAAGTACAGGTACTTCTGCAATACCAGCTACATTAGGAGAAAAAGGAAGGATAATATTTAATGGTTTTTTAGGTAATATTGCTAATGGTCCTAATAATCTTTTTGCAAGTACAGCAGGTACTACCATAGAATATACTGGTACAAGTATGACTGTTCAAAATGGTTTTGGTGCAGTTCCCGTTTATCAAAATCTTGTTATCTCTGGTGGAGGTGTAAAAACACTCCCAGCTACCAATATGAACATCAAAGGTAACTTTACAAATAACGGCACAATTAACAATAACAATGGAACAGTTACTTTTAATGGTAATGGAACTACGGCACAAACTATCACAAGTATGAGTGTAACAGCTTTTAATAACCTTGTACTTGATAATACTAACACGCTTACACTCAATACTAATATTTCTGTAGCAGGTGCGCTCACGCTCACCAACGGAAAACTAATAACAAATGCTAATATTATCACTTCTACTAGTACTGGAACAGTAGCTTATACAAATGGCTGGATAGATACAAGTGGGGGAGGTAAATTGAGTAGAATAATAGGAGTTAATTTAACAGATTTTCCTGTGGGAGATAGTGGTAATTTGCGCTTAGTTCAAATGTCGTCTGCTGCTGGCGGAACAGCTACTGCTGGTTTTGTGGCAGGTGTACCAACTAATCCAACAGCTAACGCACTCAATGTATTTGCTGGTATGTGGAAACTTAGTAGTGCCAATGATGCAACAGTAGCTTTTGTTAATGCTGCTACTTTATCTACTGTAAAGATACAAAGACTTACGACTACAAGCACATGGGCGCAAGAAACAACTAACTTTACAACACCGCCCCCTACTTATACTGCTCCAACTGTTGCTGGAGTATCCACTGAAACTACTTTTGCATTATTTGAGGTAGGTGCGCCACTAGAGATACCCAAAACAGATATCAAGTTTGCGTCTGTTACGGCTAATAGTACCTCTAATAGTGTTATTTTTACGTGGCTAACTGTTCCAAATGCAACATCATATCAAGTACGTGTAGGAAAAGTTGATGCGGTAAGCA
The DNA here is from genome assembly GCA_043771315.1 of Raineyaceae bacterium. Classification (GTDB taxonomy): domain Bacteria; phylum Bacteroidota; class Bacteroidia; order Cytophagales; family Thermonemataceae; genus JANYGM01. The sequence goes on along the minus strand of JAYVHJ010000470.1, from coordinate 4,058 downwards.
ATCTTTTGGTTTGGGGAGCATCAATTAGTGTTCCTGCTGCAGTGCTAAGTTATACCAATAATAATATTGAATATGATGTAGCAACTTATTATAGTGTAAGAGCAATGGGCAGTATCCCTTCTGCGTGGAGCAGTGCTGTTAATATTACAGTTTCTAGCTATAATAATCCTGCTACGGCACTTAATAATGATATGAATAGCTTAGTAAAAATTTCTCCCAATCCTTCTTCTGGAGATTTTGTAGTTGATTTTGGAGGAATAAATACTGCTAAAACGGTGATACGTGTACATAATGCGCAAGGCAAACAGGTTTTTATTTCGGACAATAATAGTAACAATGGCAATAATCAAATGGCTATTTCTTTGGGAAATATGGCAAATGGCATTTACCTACTTCAAATCAGCACAGAGAAAGGAAATATTTTGAAGAAAATAGTAAAAGCAGACTAGGATTTTTAGGATTTATGGATTGTAGGATAATACAAAAGAATTACACAAAATGGATTAAAAAATCCGTGTCATCTGCATAATCAAACTGAAATCTGTGGTGCTGACAAATAAACGCAAAAAACCATACAAAAATTATTTTTTGTATGGTTTTTTGCGTTTTTGAAAGAAAATAAAAAATATGAGTGAAAGAACAAGTTTGATAGCGTATTTAAGAATAGAAATAATGTACTTGTATTGCTCCTTGAAAAGTGCCTAATAATGGTTTAAATAAAGAAGTATGATTTATTTTTAAATAAATACCTTACTTTGTTTGCTTATGTATTTTATTGTGCCTACATTTGCGCCATAATTCATATCAACGTCCTTAATCACTGATTTTAGAGGATTAAAAGATGACACAGATTTTTGACAAATTCTCAATGAAGTACTACGGATTCTCAATGAAACCCTACGAATTCTCAATGAAACCCTACGAATTCTCAATGAAGCACTACGAATTCTCAATGGGACTTTTTCGTTAAATTATTCTCTGTATCTTTGTGCAAGTAATTCTACTCTTAAACCAAACACAAACCCCCAATGAAAAAAAACTTTCTTTTTCTCTTATTTTTGGCTCTCGTAGCCATTACACCCGCAAAAGCCTTCTTGGTAACCATACCAGATGTTAATTTTAGAGCAAGGCTACAAATACTTTACCCAACTTGTTTTGTAGGCGCACAAATGGAAACTACCTGTGCAGGCATTACTTCTGCTACTACTTTGAATGTATCAAATCTTAATATTGCTAATTTGAGTGGTGTAGAGTATTTTACTAGTTTGCAAACTTTGAATTGTAATAATAATCAATTAACAAGTTTACCTACCTTACCCACTAGTTTGCAGAGTTTAAGTTGTGAAAATAATCAATTAACAAGTTTACCTGTTTTACCATCAAGTTTACAGATTTTGATGTGCTATGGTAATCAACTAGTGAGTTTACCTACTTTACCAGCAAGTTTGACAAATTTAGGTTGTACTAGTAATCAGTTAACGAGTTTACCTGCTTTACCAGCCAGTTTGACGTATTTGGATTGTGGTGTCAATCAATTAACGGGTTTACCTACTTTACCAGCCAGTTTGACGTATTTGGCTTGTGGTAGCAATCAATTAATGAGTTTACCTGCTTTACCAGCAAATTTACAGAGTTTGGTTTGTCAATTTAATCAGCTAACAAGTTTACCTGCTTTACCAGTAAGTTTGCAGTTTTTGTATTGTTTTAATAATCAACTAACAAGTTTGCCTGCCTTGCCCGCTGGCTTCCTGAGATTGGAGGGTTATAATAATCAGTTAACGAGTTTACCTGTTTTACCAGTAAGTTTGCAGTTTTTGGCTTGTCAATTTAATCTCTTAGATTTTGCTGATTTAGAGGCTATAAATCCCAAGCCTTCTCAATATGCTGCCAATACACAAAGTTATAAAATCTTACCAGCTACCCAATCAGTTGCTACTGGTGCTACACTTACTATTAGTGGTGCTATTGGTGGCTCACTCAATGTATATCAGTGGTACAAAAATAGCACTCCTATCTCTGGTGCTACAAGTGCTACTTACACCAAAACAAACATCACCAGCGCAGATGCAGGTGTGTACTATTGTGTGGTTACAAGTACTTATGTAGGCGCAGGCACTACTACAGGTGTTACTATCACAAGTAGTAATGTTACGGTTTGTGTAGATAAATTTATTACTACATTAAGCCTACCTAGTGCTACAATAGGGACTGCTTATAGCCAAACACTTGCCCAAACTGGGCTTAGTGGTGCGCTTACTTGGTCTGTAAGTGTGGGTACTTTGCCTGCTGGGTTGTTGCTTAACGCAAGTACAGGAGCTATTACTGGTACGCCAACAGCTGCTGGTACATCAAACTTCACTATCAGCGTTACAGATGGTAGTTGTTCTGTTACAAAAATATTCTCTATTGTGGTAGTTTGTCCTACTATTACTGTTACACCAGCTAGTACTTTAAGTTTTACAGTTGGTACAGCTATTAGCAATATTACATTAGGCGCAAGTGGTGTAAGTGGTGCTACTTATACGCATGCAGTTACAAGTGGTGCGTTGCCTGCTGGTCTTACGCTTAGTGCTGGTGTTATCTCTGGTACACCAACAACAGTTACAGCAGCTACATTTACTATTACAGCTACGGCTAGTATTGGTGGTTGTACTGGTACAGTTGCTTATGGATATTCTGTGGTTTGTCCTACACTTGTGTTTGGTGTTACAACCGCTACTGGTGCTACCGTTGGCACTGCTTATAGTTTAAATGCTGGCGTTACTGGTAATACACAAAGTATTGTTTATACGGTTTCTAGTTTGCCTGCTGGTCTGAGTATTAGTAACACAACTGGTACTATCTCTGGTACGCCTACTGCACCTGCTACATCAGCTACTTATACAGTTACAGCTACTCAAGGTACTTGTAGTGTTACACAAGGTTATACTTTTGCAGTAGTAACACCTGCCTGTAGTGCAGTTGTGTTGGGTGTTGCAAGTATTCCAAATGCTACTGTAGGCACGCCATATAGTCAAACATTTACAGCAACAGGTGGTACAACAGGCGCAACTTATGCTTTTACAACTGCTGTATCTCAACTAGCTGGAACTGGTCTTACTTTGAGTGCTGCTGGTGTTCTTTCTGGAACTCCTACTTCCTCTACTTCTATTACGTTTAAGGTGATTGCTACAACAATGCCTAATGGTTGTTCAGGAGAAAAAGTTTATACTATTATCATCAACCCAAATCCTGCTACAGCACTTAATAATGATATGAGTAGTTTGGTAAAAATATCTCCTAATCCTTCTTCTGGAGATTTTGTAGTTGATTTTGGAGCAATAAACACTGCTAAAGTTGTTATGCGTGTGCATAATGCGCAAGGAAAACAAGTGTTTATTTTGGACAATAATAGTAATAATGGCAATAATCAAATGGCTATTTCTTTGGGAAATATGGCAAATGGTATTTACCTGCTTCAAATCAGTACAGAAAAAGGAAATATTTTGAAGAAAATAGTAAAAGCAGACTAAGATTTTTAGGATTTATGGATTGTAGGATAATACAAAAGAATTACACAAAATGGATTAAAAAATCTGTGTCATCTGCGTAATCAAACTGAAATCTGTGATGCTTACAAGTAAACGCAAAAAACCATACAAAAAATATTTTTTGTATGGTTTTTTGTATTTTTGAAAGAAAATAAAAAATATGAGTGAAAAGAACAAGTTTGATAAGGTATTTAAGAATAGAAACAATGTACTTGTATTGCTCCTTGAAAAGTGCCTAATAATGGTTTAAACACAGAAGTATGATTTATTTTTAAATAAATATCTTACTTTGTTTGCTTGTGTATTTTATTGTTCCTACATTTGCGCCATAATTCATATCAACGTCCTTAATCACTGATTTTTAGAGGATTAAAAGATGACACAGATTGTTGACAAAAACACAATGAAGCACTACGAATTCTCTATGAAACCCTACGAATTCTCAATGGGGCTTTTTCGTTAAATTATTCTCTGTATCTTTGTGCAAGTATTCCTACTCCAAAACCCAAACCCCCAATGAAAAAAACA
>JAYVHJ010000469.1:0-4957 GCA_043771315.1 Raineyaceae bacterium | reverse complement strand
AGAATATGCGAGTTACATACGCTATGACCTCAACTTCGCTAAAAACTTTGGAAAAGACTATCAATACAGGAAATCAGCTAAATCTTAAAATTACAGAAGGTACGTTTTCTAAAGGTGATAACGCTTTTGTTGATGCTGTGGAGTGGAAAACAGGCAATTATACCATAGAAAAAAATGGTCGTATGATAGAAATTGTGATTAAAAATGTTGATGCGCCACGTCAAAAAGTATATGAAGAAGCACGTGGACAAGTAATAACAGAATATCAGCAATATTTGGAAAAAGAGTGGTTAAAAGACCTTGCAAAGCGTTTCCCAGCTGTAAATAATGAAGTAGAAATTAGTAAGATAATTAAAAAATAATTTTTTTTGATTTTGAAGAAGTCCACAAAAATAAGCTATTTTAGTTTGTTTTTGTGGATTTTTTTATAAAAATTCCGTACCTTTGCGGGAAAATTAGTGTAAAACACTCAAAGAAACCTAAAAACGTATTTCTCAAACAAAATATTGTTTTTGTGCGTTTTATCAGAAATATCATCTAAAATAGAAAAGTAAAATTAGAATGACTAAAACAGAAATAAAAACAGATATTTGTATTATTGGAGCAGGTCCTGTGGGGCTTTTTGCCGTTTTTGAGGCTGGTTTGCTGAAAATGCGTTGCCACGTGGTTGATGTTTTGCCACAAATTGGGGGACAATTGACTGAAATTTATCCTCAAAAACCTATCTACGACATTCCTGGTTATCCAGAAATATTGGCAAAAGATTTAATCATAAACCTTGAAAAACAAATTGCACCCTTTAAACCTACGTATTCGTTGGGGGAACGTGTGGAGGCGTTGGAAAGGCTTGAAGATGAGAGTTTTAAACTGACAACATCAGATAAAAATGAGATTTTTGCAAAAGTAATTGTCATTGCGGGTGGGCTTGGTTGTTTTGAGCCACGCAAGCCCGAAGTAGAGAATTTAGAGCATTTTGAGGGTAAAGGCGTACTTTATATGGTACGAAACCCTGAACTTTTTAGAGATAAAAAAGTAGTTTTGGCAGGTGGTGGTGATTCTGCACTTGATTGGACAGTTTTTTTGGCTGATATTTGTTCAGAACTCACACTCGTACACCGTAGTGGCAGTTTTAGAGGTGCGCCTGATACGGTTTCTAAGGTGATGAGTTTGGCAGAAAGCAAAAAAATCAACTTAGAACTTTATTCAAACATCAAAACAGTTACAGGCAATGGCAAACTAAATGGTATGGAAATAGTTGGGAATGAAGGAATTAGTAAAAATATTGAAGCAGATTATCTTATTCCTTTGTTTGGGCTTACTCCAAAACTTGGTCCTATTGCAGAATGGGGACTTAACATTGATAAAAATGCTATTTTGGTTGATACAAAAGACTATTCTACCAACGTGAAAGGCATTTATGCTATTGGTGACATCAATACTTATGAAGGGAAATTAAAACTTATTTTGTGCGGTTTCCACGAGGCTGCCATTATGTCGCATAGTGCGCACAAACTCGTTCACCCAAACACAAAAACAAGTTTAAAATATACCACAGTAAATGGCATTGAGGCTTTTTAGGTACGAAGTTTGAAGTACGAGGTACGAACTTAAATGCTTGTTTTTTATTCCATAAATAATGAATGGATATTGTAAAATACAAAAGTAGTTTTCTAATTAAATAGAAAACTACTTTTTTTACTTTATCTTACATTCGTACCTCGTACTTCCAACCTCGTACCTATTTTTCTGCTGTTTCTAATTCCGTAGAAACGAGTGGTTTAGCTGATTTGCTGGCTTCCACAGATACGGCAGATTTTTCAAAAAGTAATCTCAGACCTTTATCCACTTCCAAAGTGATGGTGTTTTCGTTGATAGAAACTATTTTTCCGTGCAAACCACCAATAGTAATCACGCTATCACCTTTTTTTAGTCCTTCACGGAATAATTTTTGATTTTTTGCCTTTTGTTGCTGTGGGCGTATCATAAAAAAGTACATTACAAGTCCCATACCGCCAAAAAGCAATAAATTTGGAAGAAGAGAGCTAGCACCACCAGAAGACGCAGCTTGCAAAAGAACAAAATTTTGAAGAAAATTCATTATTTGAGTTATGAGTTGTGAGTTATGAGTTGTGAATTAACTTTGTATTAAATTCACAACTCACAATTAAAAATTTACAATTAAAGAAAATTATTGTTTTAAAGGACCTTTTGTATTGCTCAAATCAGGTGTTGCAGCTGGTTTAACTGCATTAGGATTTGGTGTTACATCAACCTTAAAATCAAGTTTATTATCTGTTGGGTCTGTATTTGCTACAACTGTAACAGATTTTGTTGCCATTCCTGGTCGTCCTTGGCTATCAAACATTACTTCCACAAAACCACTTTCACCTGGCTGAACGGGCGTTTTTGTCCAATCTGGTGTAGTACAACCACAAGAAGGATTTACTTTTGATACAATGAGAGGTGTTGTACCTGTATTAGTAAAAGTAAATTTGTGTGTTACTTTTTCTCCTTCTTTGATTTTCCCAAAATCAAACATTGTTTCCTTAAAATCAATTTTAGCACCTTTTCCATCTGTTGAGGTCATTTCACCTGTTTTTTCAGCTTTTTTGTCTGCGCTTCCATCAGCAGCAACTGTCGTACCAGGTGTTTTTGAGCCGTCTGCTTTAGTTGTTTCCGTTGCTTTATTGCACGCTCCTACAAAAAGTGTTGTAAGTGCCAAAGATAAAATTAAAAGATTACGTTTCATTATATTTGTATTTATTTATTGATAAAAATAAGTATGTAAATGAATAAGTGATATAAAAACATCATTACTAATCCATAAACACAAAAAAAGTATTGAAAGTTTGATATTAAAAATAAAATTCTTGGTAACTTTGAAAACTTTGCACAAAGGTATCAAAAGAAACTTTATTTTCCTAAAAAATTAGAGTTTGTTTTTTTAGGAAAAAGTGTTTAGGAAGGAAAGATATTTTATGTTCTACCCTATTCTTATCTCATTATAAACTAATTATAGCCCTCATCATTATCCAACTAGCTATTTACTTTTTACCTTAATTTTTTTTGATAATGCTTTTGTGTTATATTTGTCAAAATATAAATAACTGATGTTACGCATACATTTTATCTTATGTAAAATCAGTACATAATCCAAAAATATTAAAATATGAAACGTCGTCAAGTCCTCAAAAATTTAGCATTACTTACTACTGCTGGTACGCTTGCACCCAACTTACTAATGGGTTGTACAGAAGTTAAATCTACGAAAAGTGATACTATCAAAACCAAAAATAATTCTGTTTTAGATAATTCAGCAGGAAATAGTATCAAAATAAATGATGATAATTTTAAATTACTTATCAAAAATGGAAAAGTTTTTACTGGTGAAAAAATAGAAGAAATATCTTTAGCTATTACAAAAGACAATAAAATCAAACTTTTTAGAGAAAATGTAACGGCTAGCGGAACGCTCAATGAGTTTGATGCAAAAGGAAAAATTGTTTCTCCTGGTTTTGTAGATATTTTGGCAGATAACGCAGGCAACCCAAAGCAAACGTACAAAATCTTTGAAAAGTACAAGGTTTCTGACGGTGCAACTAGCGTTTTGCAAATGCACGGAGGTGCAGCATACGTGCAAGAGTTTTTTAATCATTTTGGAAAACTTCCCCATTATGTCAATTATGGCGTTTCTACTTTTGTAATGGTTTTGCGTGGAAAAGGACACGCTGGCACACTCAAAGCAATAGAAAAAAGTCTTGATGAAGGAGCATTAGGCGTGGCGCATAGTATTGAGTATCAGCCTGCTACGCAATATTCTGAATGTTTGGATTATGCAAAAATAGCAAAAAGATATGACCGCCCTTTTTTCTTACATTTACGACATTCTTCTGAAAAAGAAGAAATCTTAGGCGTGAAAGAAGCCATTAAATTAGCCAAAGAAAGTGGCGCACACGTGCATATAGACCATATTCACTCCACAGGTGGCACTTATAATATGCCCGAAGCCTTGCGCCTTATGCAAGAAGCCGTTGATAGTGGACTGAAAATGACTACTTGCGTTTATCCTTATACGTTTTGGGCTACTTATATTGCCTCTGCACGCTTTAATGACGGTTGGCAAGAACGCTACAAAATTACTTACAAAGATTTGGAAGTTGTAGGGACAGGCGAACACCTTACAAAGGCACGTTTTGCACAATTACGTACACAACAGGGCGTACTAGTTGCTGTGCCAGAAGGAACAATGCCTGCAGAAAAAACTATCAATTTAGCGTTAGAGAAAGATTTTTGTATGATTGGCTCTGATGGCGGTATTGAGCGTGAGCCTATTGCTAACTCTCACCCAAGAGGTGCTGGTTGTTTTGCAACTGCAATAAGACACGCCATTAACATAAAAATGCCCCTAGAAAAGATTTTGCATAAAATAACGGCACTTCCTGCGAGTGTGGTTGCACCTGCAATGAATGACAGAGGCATTTTAAAAGATGGAAATATAGCAGATATTACTATTTTTGATTTGGAAACTATAAACGGAAAAGGTACTGTTGCTAACCCTAATCAATTTTCTTCTGGTATTGAGGCGGTTTTTGTAAATGGTGAACTCACATATCAAAATAAAAAATTGATTACTTCAAAAGGTATGCCTTTGCGCAACTTTGGAAAAGGAAAATAATAACTAAAAAAGAAGACTTCACTTAAAGTGAAGTCTTCTTTCTGATTTTTATACAATTAGTCTTTTGCAAAAACCATTACAGTCGCCCTATGTTTTTCATTGTTTTTGGTGTCATAGACGAATTCAATTTTGGTAATATTTCTTTCGTTTCCGTCCAAATCAATCACACGACTCTCTCCACCAGCTTTGATGACATTACGCAAAGAAACATCTTGTACGTTTCCATTTCCGAAATACACTTTCATATCTCTAAAATTAACATCTCCACCTTTTACCTTGATT
>JAYVHJ010000468.1:0-3967 GCA_043771315.1 Raineyaceae bacterium | reverse complement strand
GCTACTAATTAAGTAGTCAGTATAAATATCTAGTAAATTTTCCATAATACAAATTTAAGCTTTTTTTGCTATATTTGTAAATCTTGCGTAACATCAGTTCGTAAAATAATGATATTACTTTTAGCGACAACCTAAATAGCAAATAAAACACTAAAATGCTTATTCCTGTATTTAGAACTAGGTTTACAAATATTCTTTTAATTAAGATTTTTATCATTTTCTTAATTACTTCTCACAAAATCCGCTATTTCTTTAAGTGTTTCTACTTGAAAAATATTATATTTTTTGCAAACAATATCTACATTTCCTTTTCTCCAAAAGCCGTCAGGACAACAAACAACCATTTTTTTGGTACGTCCAAACAGTCCAAGTTCTAGAAGTGTGATAGGTGCAATGCTTTCTGGCGCAAAATAAACCACTACAATATCCGCAAGTTCTAAGCCATCAAGTTCCCATTCTACTTGTTCTCTAAACTGTTCATTTTCAATGGATTGTACCCACGAGCTATCCCAATTTTTCCTTCTAGGATTAAGCAAAATGCCGTTCCAATCAGCAGAAAGCATTTGAGTTAATTCTTTTTGCCAATCAATGCTTTTCCCCATATCAATACTTCCTGCCAAAAAAACTGTTTTTAGCTTATTATCTGCGTTTGGGAGCGGTTCAGGCGGAAAAATAGTTTGCATAAATGTTTTTTTAGTTTTTATAATAATTTGATTATGAATACTTTGTATTTAATTCATCATTCCTAATTTCTAATTATTGACAAAGATAAAACTATTTTTTGTATTTCATTTCTTTTTGAAAGTAAAACGAAAAAATAGAGTTTGAAAGTGCCATTACGCAATGTACGACAAATGCCACCCAAATATTGCTTGTTATGAGAGTTACATACGAAAACAAAATACCCAACGGAATAGCTCCAACAGCTTCTTTTTGTCCTTTTGGCAGGTGAGCAAGTGCATAAGCACAGGCATTGACACATATAGCCACACTTGCAGGCATTACACGCACACACGCATACAAGAAAAATCCCCTAAAAAGTAGCTCATACGCAAATAAATAAGCTACCCAGCTAGTCCATTCGTGAAAAAAGGTAGTTTTTGTCCAAATTTTAGCTCGTATTTGTGGATACATTGCTAAGTTATCTTCTTTTTTGGCATTGATATAACTCGTAGGAAGTACTACGGCGCACATTCCTACTATCCAATACAACATTATTGATGTATTTTTATTATTAAAATCAAGGTTTAAACCATATTCAGAAAGGTTTTTGTCTGCAAAAATCAATAAAACAAAACAAGGCAAAATCCCTAAGAATAAAACCCCTGCATAACGCTGGAAAAGCACATAATAAGTGTGCATTTTGTCTAAACCACCCCCAGCCTCTCCTTGCAAGGAGGGGAGTTTTGTTCCCATCTTTTCTAAGGAGGGGCTAGGGGTGGTTAAATCATCTTCATTTTTATCAAAAAACCTTTGCATTTTGGGAGATTGTGCGACAAACCAATAAGCTACAAACCCAACTGTAAGCACCAAAATAGCTAAAATAGCTTCTAAATCTGTATTTTTATAAATAATTTCCATATTTTTAATTTAAAATTTCTCATTAAAGTAATAATGCAATAATGCTAAATATCCTTGTTTACGCTTGTCTAAGGCACTTAATGCAGGATTTGCAGGAGAATTATTTATTTTTTTGAGTTGATATTGATTATTACTATTTCTATCCCAATTAAAATAATCTTTTTTATTTACAGCACCTATGTAAGAAAAAATGGTTTCATTAGTATTTATAGCAAAAAAATCATTGTCATTTTTAGTTGTGTCAAACAAATTATTACCAAGACTCATAAATTTAGCCTTAGAAAGAGATAAATTAAATATGGTAGGAAAAATATCTTTATGAGAACCAAAACGCTTAGTGAAATTTTGATTTGTATTATTGGTAATATCTTTAGATTTTTGTTGATATTTTTCAGGAACATACATCATCATAGCTACACTACGTTTGCGCATCAAATCTTCATTTTTATAAGGAAAAACAATCAAATTATTATGGTCACCAACAGCTACAATAATAGTATTTTGCGCCAAATTGGAGCTTTTTATTTTGGTCAAGAACTTACCCAAACAGTCACTAGCGTATTGATACGAGCTAAAACTACCTTCTGCAAGTGACAAATCACACATAAAATTTTGTTTCAAACTATCAGAAAAATTAATAGGCAATTTTTTATAATTGCTAGGTTGCGTAAATGGCGTATGATTTGTCGTTGAAAGTAAAAAGTAAAATTGTGGTTTTTTCTCTTTTTTCTGTTGATTTTTTTGAAGTTCTTGGAAGGTGAAATCAAATAAATGTTCGTCAAAAACGCCCCAATCACTGCTTTGAATGTCTTTATTTTGTTTTTTGAGTGTAGCATTTCCCACCAAACGCTGGAAATTTTGTGCAGGCAAAAACTGATGCAAATACTGCCAACCAACCTCACCACTCGTAAAATAACTTGTTTCGTAGCCTGCTTTTGCAAATGGAAGTGCCACAGACGCATCAAAAGGCTTAAAACGGTGTGAAGTTTGGGTAATATTATGAATAGGAATATTTATCATAAGTTCCGTTAAACTTGGTATGGTATAATTTTGATTTGAAGTAAAATTCTCAAACACAAAAAGGTCAGGAAGATGCTTTTCTAGCTCTCCAAGCGTGTTTAACGTAGGAGAATTGAGGTCAAAATAATGTTTCCCCATACTTTCCATCATTACAAAAACCACATTTGGAGGATTTTGAGCAAGAAAATCATTTTGTGGCGTTGTTTGGTACAAATCAGTTGCTTTATTATTAGCTAAACTATCTCCAAAAAATGCTTTTTCTGCCTCTTGTTTGCTATTAAAGCCATAATTTTGCCAAATTTGTATTGCGTTTTGTTTGGTAAAAACAGGTGTAGCACCTTCTTCTAAGGCTTCTTTTAAACTAAAAAAACCGTTGGTAGTAAGATAATTCAAAAAAGCATTTTCTGAAATAGTAGAATGATCTACACGTAAGGTAAACTCGCCCACAGACCCACGCAAACCAATAAAATAAAGCAGGTGAAAAACTAAAAAAAATGCAATTTTTTTCCAAAGATTATTCGTTCTTTTCTCCAAAAATAAATATTTTTTATTACTCAAAAATGCTTTTTTGATAATAAAAAAGCCACTTATAACAGTAAAAAGCCATATTGTGGAAAGTATAATAATTGGGTGGTCAGACCAAACAGAGCGTAAAATGTTTTTAGTATCATCTTCCCAAAGTCCAACAACTATAATATTCAAATGTGTCTGAAAATATGTATAAAATTGTCCATCTATCATCAGCCCAATAGTAAAAACAAAGACCGCCAAAACGCCATAAAAAACTGAGAAATATTGAATAAATTTTTGTGTTTTTATATCATTAATCCCTGATAACCAGTTGATTAAAATAATAGGAAGAAGTCCAAAACCAATAATCAAAATATCAAAACGTGCGCCCATCAAAAAGCTATCCAAAACATCAGATTTGATAGTTTGAAATTCACTAAAATTACCAAAACGTAACAACAAAATCAGCCTAGAAACAAAGAAAATACACAAAAGCAAGCCAAAAAGTCGTATAGTTTTGATGCTTTGCGCAATAAATAAAGAAAAATCAAACTTAATATTCATTAACAAGAGAGGCAATTTTAGGAAAAATAAAAAATTAAGTACAATATTAGCAAAAATGAGCCATATATCCAAAGCGTTTGTTAAATCTTAAAAACTTAGAGAAAAGGTTATGTTTTTAGGATTTAATAGCTATTTTTGAGTAAAATACATAAAACAAAAATAATGAAAATAATATTTATTTTACTGATTTCTGTCCTACATACCTACGCACAAGCGCAGGTAAAAATACCCATAATTGATAGTGCTTTTATTGCAAAACACACTTACAAAGATTTAGATGCCGCTTTGAAAA
>JAYVHJ010000467.1:0-12781 GCA_043771315.1 Raineyaceae bacterium | reverse complement strand
CTTTGTTCCCCTCCTTTTCAAGGAGGGGTTAGGGGTGGTTTTGACGTATTTATAACATAACCTATTCATTATCAGGATATAAAAACTCTATTAAAACCTTTGGGTTGAAGCTATTGAGATTTTGGCTGGGTTAGTCTTTAAACTTCTTCTCTCCTGCTTCTACCAAAAAATCCAAATAATTTTCCTTTGGCGGAATAGGACAAACAAAACTATCATCATACACACAAAAGGGATTAAAAGCCAGATTAAAATCTATTAAAACCTCGTCTGTGCGTGGCATTTCTACGTCCAAATAACGTCCCCCACCATAAGTTGTTTGACTGTTGGTAAGGTCTGCAAAAGGCAAAAACAAAGATTTATCACCAGTTTTTTTAAGTAAAAGTAGTTTCCTTTTGATGTTTTGATAAGTAAAAACCGCATAACCAAATTTTTCATAGTTTTGTGCCTCCCCAGACGTGGTAGCAATAGCAAAAGGCGCAGATTTTGGCAAAAACTCCACATTTGCCTTGATACGAAACTGCTCATTTGGCTCATAATAGTTGAGTGCCACAAAACCAGTTTTATCTTTTAAGGGAGATTTTTTATCATTCTTAAAAAACTCATCACGTTTGGCACGTGCTTTTTTGAGGTCTGCACTATAATCATCTTTTGATTTTCTTCCAATAAAATCCTGAAAGAACACCAACAAAACCACCAGCACAATCCCAATAAAAAATAAATGTTTAACTTTCATTTTATGATTGATATTAAATTAAAAAACAGTACAGATTATCTGTACTGTTTTTTAATTATTGATTTTTTGAGTAGCTTATTGTACTCTAGTGATACTACTCATAAAGAACCTACGTCCAGCTGGTGGAGTAGCTGTATTCAGATAAGTGTAATGGAAATTCTCAATTTTCATTAGCAAACCATCAGCATTATAAGTAAGTCTAGGATTAGAGCTAGGTAATTGTCCTAATCCTGTTACACCAACCAAGTTACCAGCAGGCTCAATAATAGATATTGTAGTTGGAGTAAAAGCAACTACCATACGGAACCCATTACCAACACCGACACCAACACCAGCAACAGGCATTTCAATTGCCCCAGTTGCAGCATTTCTAACAATTTCTAAGTCAGTACCTGGTTGTGGAGCATTTATTGAATAACCATCTCCTGCTACTGCTTCACGAGAAAACTGACCTACATACCTGAATGTACCTATATAAGGGTTAAAAGAAGATGGCTCAACTTTTATAAGTGTAGTAGGATTAGATATTAACACACCTGAAGTAGTAGTTAGTGTTATTGGTAACATATACTTATTTAGGGGAGATAAATCCACATCTGGTGTAGGCATAGAGAAGCTTATGTTTGCTACTTGCTCACCCGCCTTAACTGTAACCGTTTTTGAAAGTGTATATTTCCCAGTAGGAATTGGTATAAAAGGATTATACAATTTTGGAGCTACAGGAATTGGAGGCACAGCTAAAAGAGGTACAGGTGCTGGAATAGTACTATTAGCAGCAACAGCAGCATCATATTTCATTTTCAGGTCATCATACTTTGCTTTAAGGTCGTTATATTCAACCACACGTGCTGCGTTGTAAGTATCAATTTTACCAGTATCATAGGTTACTGTAACATCAACATCAGTTGCCAATTTTCTAATAGGAAGTTCAACAGGTATAGAGAATGTTTGAGCACCAGGCTTCAATACAATGCCAATTGATGGCAATATTGGTTCAGCCACTGAATTGATATTAACAGCCGTTATCTGAAAGTTTGTTGCAGGTTTTGCAATAGTAGAAAAGATAAGAACATCTTTGCTACTTCCAACACCGTCAAAAACCTCTGTTTCGTGTGCTTTGTCTTTCAAGCAAGACTGCAGCCCTACTGCAAGTAATGCTAAGTATAGGATTTTTTTCATTTTATTTATTTTTATAGAATTTTTAATATACACCATACTATTTTGGAGTATGATGTATATTTGGATTATTTAAATTATTTAATATCCCAGAATATTCCTTTACTTACAACAGTAGTAAGACCTGGCTGTGCCGCTATGGCAGCATTAAGGTTTACGTTATTAAACTGTTGTTCTACCGTTGGATAAGGCAAACGCAATGGGCGTTGCGAAGCAGCAGATGTTGTTGAAACAGATACTGGAATGTTTAATATAGGAGATACACTACCATCAACATTTTGGTATCTTCTAACATCACACCAAGCCTCAAATCCAGAGAAGCCAATCATACAAATCCATTTTTGTTCCATAATGGTTTTCAATGGATTAGGACCATTTATATCCGCTACAGTACCTGCATTTTCTGAGTAATTCATATAATTATCAGCTGCTTTCTCCGCTTCCGCTTGAGTCGCATCAAAATTAACTATGTCTTTTGATGGTAAAGTCAAAGCATCATAATTCAAATCTTCGTTGATACCTTCCCAATCTGTATAATTACCTGCTGGGCTTGTACGAGGTCCTGTAAGAGGAGCATTACCAGCTCTCAACAATGCAAAAGAAGACCTTACTGCATCTCTAAACAAAGTTTTAAAATTACCCGCCATATAGCCTCTTTGTACTGCTTCTGCTTGCAACATAAGTGCTTCAGATGCAGTCATTACTACCATTTTTTGGTCATAAGATCTCAAAAATCCTACTCCAAACGAGGAAATAACAGGATAACCAAAAGTACTAGCTTGTGCACCAAAAGGTATGCCCGTAAATACATATTTAAATGTTGCCGTTGCTGCAACTTTTACAGGCTTAGCTATTCTTACCAAACGCTGAAAATCTCTTGGTGGAACACCACCTGTTGTAGTTGTAGCTCCTTCAATTTGCTGGCGTGCATACTCACTAATACCAAAAAATTGTTGACGAGCAGCATTAGCGTCAGCTTCTGTAAAACCATAGTTATTCCAAAACTGATTTTGCTTTCCTGAAGTTTTCAAATAACCCGGAGAAGAAGTTACATCTTCATAAATCCCTAAGAATATTTGTCCTCCAAGTGCGCCACTTGACGTTGGATCTTTTATAGCAAGTATTTGTGCTTTTACATATGCATCTTTGTCTGCTACATAAGACTGCCTCATCAAAATTCTTAACTTTAATGTATTAGCAAATCTCATCCACTTGATACGGTCACCTGCAAAATAAATATCCTCTTTGTTTGGAGGTGTATTGGTTACTGAAGTTGGAATAGCCAAATTAGCAAGTGCCACATCCAAATCTTTGATCAAACCAGGATAAACTTTATCTTTTGCAGAGTCATAAGCAGGACTAGTATTACCTGTTTCTCCTTGAAGTGCTTCAGAATAAGGAATATCACCGTAAGCATCAGCAAGTAACTGAAAATTATATACCTTCATCACTTGTGCAATGCCTTGTAGTGTTTTCAATTTTTTATCTGCAGCATCTTTCTCTACGAAGTCATAATCCTTGATGTTATTATAGCAGCTAACCCAAACATTGCCTGCAGTAGAAAAACTTGCTTGTGCATTGTATGTTTTTTCTTCTGTAAAGCCAGTAACACTAGTTGTTGGAGACCAGTGTCCACCCCAGAAAGCACCAATTTCGTTGTGCGGCAATCTTCCCGCAGTTACATTTAGTGCATTAGGAAGAACAAGAAGTGCGTCAGATACGGTTGGATTATTTGGATTATCTCCAGCATCCAAGTATTCTCTTTTGCAACTACTCATAACCGCTAGGGCTATGAGTGCTGCTGAATATATTATTTTTTTCATATTAAGATGATGATTATAGTGTAACACTTAGATTGATTCCGTATGTACGTGTAGTAGGAGTATTGAAACTATCACTAAAACCTACTGCGTTACCATTAGATGAACCAAATTCTGGATCTCCAAATTGATTAGTTTTAGGAACAAACATCAACAAGTTTCTACCCACAAAGCTAATAGTTGCTCCTTTGATGTATTTGCTACCTTCAGCTAAAAGTGCTGGAGGAATGGTATAAGACAATCTTGCCTCTCTCAATTTCCAGAATGCTGCACTTGCTACAAAGTTTTCTCCATATTTTCTGTAGTGCTCATCCCAAAAACCACGTTGTCCATCTAATACAGCTACGCTAGTATTTGGTATGAAGGTAGCAGGATTTCCATCAGCAGATCTAGTAGCCACAAGAGAAGAGTTAGGGAATACAAAACGCTCTCTGTTATAAACAGTCGTAATAGCCGCAGTTCCCGTATTTACTAAATCATAACCAAGGTCAAAATAAGCAAAGTTTCCACCACGATACTCAGCAGTTGCGCTAAGAGAGAAACCTTTATAAGAAAGGCTACTACTCAAACCTACTCTATGTCTAGCACTAGTGTTTCCACCACTTATTTGAGCTGAAGCTTGACTTGGTAAGCCTGTAACAGCATCTACAATTACTCTTCCTTGTGGGTCTCTTGCATAAGCACTCACTTGTATAGACGGATATTGTTCTCCTAGTGCGGCAACAATACTACCATTATTATTACTAAAAGCAGGATCACCAGCACCACGTACACTTACAGATTTTACATCAGCATACAATTCAGTAACTCTGTTGTCTATGTAAGTATAATTAATATTTGCACCCCAAACAAGTCCACCTTTTGTTTTTAATATATCTCCTCTTAGAGTAATTTCCAAACCATCAGATGATGTTGCGCCAATATTGGTGAGAAATTCATTATAACCACTAGAAAAAGAAGTAGAAACAGGAAGTGTTTGATTAGTAGTAGTGCTTTTGTAAGCAGAAACTTCTAAATTTATTCTATCAAAGAAGCCCAATTCCATACCTAATTCATACTGAGTAGTAAATTCTGGTTTTAACCCAGGTGCTACCAAACGGTCACCTACAGTATAAGCCGTCAAGCTCCCATAAGGAAACCCACCACCCACAGTATATATACTTTTTGTATTATAAGGCTGAATGTTTACGTTACCCACTTTAGATGCTCCAAAGGTAAGTTTTGCGAAACTCAGTGATTTGCTATCTTTAAGTGCTGGTATGGCGTTACTAACCACAAAAGACAAGTTAGCAGAAGGATAAAAGAAAGAATTGTTTGCCTTGTCTAGCAAAGATGTCCAGTCATTACGACCAGCCACTTCTACAAACAAGAAATCTTTGTAACCCAATGACACAGACGCAAACAAACCAACACTACGTTGACGTAATCTTCTATTGAGGAAGTTTGGATTAGCAGCAGTATTAGCCGTGATAATCTCACCAAATCTATTGTTAATAGTTCTAAGACCAGGTACAACAATTGATGTAGTTCCCGCAAAAAGGTTTTGAGAATCTAAATCATTTACATTTGCTCCTAATATGGCAGAAGTTTTAAATATTTTACTAAATTTTGGAGAGAACAACAATTGTGCTTCTTGTGTAATTCTAGTACTAGTAACACTACCCTCATTAACGTTACCATTAATATTTGTAGCTTGATATAATTGCCCAGTTGGTGACGCAGTTAGTCTAAAATCACGGTAGGTGAATTTGTCTGTGTACGCTAAAGTAGCAGAATTCGTATAAGTGACACCGGGGCGGTAAACCGCTTTCATCCACGGAGTTAGTTCATAAGAAACATCTACGTTAGCAATCAATGTATTTCTTCTTGTTGAAGACCTATTATTATCCAAATCAAACCAAGGGTTTTGAGTATACTGGTTATAGTAATAATTAGGATTAGCTGGGTTTAATGTTCCATCAGGATTAGTAAGACTCTCCCAATTTCTATATGAGTTAAGAGGTATATGAGCACCTGTATTCAATACTGTTGCATAAAAGTCAGAAGTTGTTTTTTGAACCTGGTCAACAGTGTAACTACTTGTAAAGCCCGCTTTCAATTTACCAGCACTTGCTTCTGCATTGAATCTCACACCAGTTCTTCTACGCTGGTCTTTATCAACCACACCTTTCTGTAAGACATCTTGAACAGACATAAAAAACCTTGTGTTTTCTGTTCCACCAGATACAGATGCATTATTCTGTAACAACGTACCTGTATTCCAAACACTCAGTTTTTGATTTTTTACAGGAGAATATCTTACTGAATCTACAGTACCATCTTCTCTAATCTGTTGTGGCGTTCCATCAATGCCACCTAATGGTCTGATAGTACCATCATAAGCAGGTCCAAAAGATTGGTTTTCACCACCCATATATTCCGTTCCTAGTGGACCTGTACCAGTACCAAATCTATCCTGTAATTTTGGTAAATAACTCACTCTTTCAACTTGAAAAGTACTTTCAAAAGTAACTCTAAGCGCACCGCTTTGCCCTTTTTTGGTAGTTACCAAAAGTACACCATTAGATGCTGCAGATCCATAAAGTGCTGCAGCTGTTGCGCCTTTAAGTACCGTCATAGACTCAATGTCATTTGGGTTTAATTGGTCAAACGCAGTTTGACTTGATTGAGACCCATCTATTACTATCAATGCTTGGTTATCTCCAAGTATTGAGCGGTTACCTCTCAACACAATACGAGAACCACCGTCTACGCCACTGTTTATCTGATTAATTTGCAAACCTGCAACTTTACCAGACAAACCAAGTGCTGCACTTGTGGATTTACCTTGATTAAGTAATTCACTACCTACTGTAGTAACACCATAACCTAGTTCTTTTTTTTCACGCTGAATACCTACAGCACCAATAACAACAACCTCGTTAAGGTCATCTACTGCAACTAATGTAAAGTTAACCACAGATTCTGTTCCAATTGCTATTTCAGCATCATTGTAACCCATTGCAGAGAACGTAAGCATTGATTTTTCAGGTACATTATCAAGAGAATATGTTCCATCATCTTTAGATACCGTTGCAATTGCTGAATTACCCTTAACAGCAATAGATGCTCCTGGTATGGCTTCACCTTTTTTGTCGGCGACTTTTCCGGATACTGTCCTGCCCTGCGCATATACTTGCATTGCAAATATTATGGTGAGGACAAAACTAGCAAGTAGCTTTTTTGTCATGATTTTTAAAATTTTGGTTTAGTTTTAGTGTGCAATATAAAGAGTTTTTTACTAAAAAAAAACTTTTTAGAAAGTTTTTTATAAATTCTTTCTGAATATATATTTGGTTAAAACATCTTTTAACCAAATATATAAAACTCAAATTCCTAAAAAACTTGATTTTCAGTGGTTTACAATACTTCTGTACAAAATAAAACTTCTAAGAAACTTTTTCTTAGAAGTTCATTATTTTTTAATATTTACATAACATTGTCACAATATCAGTAAAAAATCAGCGTTCTATCTCTTCCTTGTAGTTACAAGTACAACACCACTAACGGCTTCTGAACCATATTTGACGACTGCATTTTCTCCTTTGATAACTTCAATTTTCTCAATATCATTTGGCTTCATTGAAGATAAAGGTGAAATACCAAACATTGCAGAAAATGTTGGCTTTATCTGCACACCATCAACAAAATAAATAACAGGTTTTGCTGAAAATTTAGCAACAGTAATGCTTTTATCAGCATTTTCAGGCAAAGTATTTTTATCTTGTGCAAAAAGTTGTGAGCCAAAAACTAGGCTTAACACACAACTAAGAATGATTTTCTTTGTCATAAATTTGAAAATTCAAGGGTTTATTTTTAATTTACATATTCCTTCTATACTGTCCTCCAACAGAATAAAGTGCATTTGACATCTGCCCCAAACTACATATTTTAGCACATTCCATCAGCATCTCAAAAATATTACCATTATTTATTGCCGTTTCTTGCAATTTTTTGAGAACATCAGCAGAAACTGCTTCATTACGCTTGTGGAACGCATCACGCATAGAAATTTGAAATTCTTTCTCTTCTGTCGTGCTACGAATAACCTCCAAAGGTATGATAGTTGGTGAGCCTTGTGGGTCTAAAAACGTATTTACACCAATCAAAGGCAATTCTCCTGTATGCTTTTTCATCTCATAATGCATACTTTCTTCTTGAATTTTACTACGCTGGTACATACGCTCCATTGCGCCCAAAACTCCTCCACGCTCCGAAATAGACTTAAATTCATTCAAAACTGCTTGTTCTACCAAATCCGTAAGCTCTTCTATAATAAATGCACCCTGCAACGGATTTTCATTTTTGGCAAGCCCAAGTTCGTGGTTGATAACCAACTGAATAGCCATTGCACGCCTAACACTTTCCTCTGTAGGCGTAGTGATAGCCTCATCATAGGCGTTTGTATGCAAAGAATTACAGTTGTCATAAATGGCATAAAGTGCCTGTAAAGTTGTTCTAATATCGTTAAAGGCAATTTCTTGAGCGTGCAAACTACGCCCAGAAGTCTGAATGTGGTATTTTAGTTTTTGAGAACGGTCGTTACCGTGATATTTATATTTCATAGCTTTTGCCCAAATACGCCTTGCCACACGCCCTAAAACGGCATATTCTGGATCCATTCCATTAGAAAAGAAAAATGATAAATTTGGTGCAAAATCATCAATATTCATTCCTCTACTCAAATAATATTCTACAAAAGTAAAGCCATTAGAAAGCGTCAGGGCAAGTTGCGTAATAGGATTTGCACCTGCTTCTGCAATATGATAACCAGAAATACTCACAGAATAGAAATTACGCACTTTTTTCTCAATAAAATACTGCTGAATGTCGCCCATCATACGCAGGGCAAATTCTGTAGAAAAAATACACGTGTTTTGTGCTTGGTCTTCTTTCAAAATATCCGCCTGAACCGTCCCACGCACCTGTGAGATAGCATAAGTTTTGATTTTTTGGTAAACATCAGCAGGCAAAACATCTTCACCCGTAACACCCAAAAGCATCAAGCCCAAACCATCATTCCCTTCTGGGATATCCTCATTGTAAGTAGGACGAGTAACACCTTTTTTCTTATAAATATCAGCTATTTTTTGGTTAATTTCATCTTCTAAACCATTCTTTTTGATATAAATTTCGCATTGTTGGTCAATAGCAACATTCATAAAAAATGCTAAAATCATTGGCGCAGGACCATTGATTGTCATTGATACTGAAGTAGTTGGATTGCACAAGTCAAAACCAGAATACAGTTTTTTGGCATCATCAAGTGTGGCAACATTCACGCCAGAATTGCCTATTTTTCCATAAATATCAAGTCTATGGTCAGGATTTTCTCCATATAAAGTAACACTATCAAAAGCCGTAGAGAGACGTTTTGCAGGCATTCCTTTTGATACGTAATGAAAACGCTTGTTGGTACGTTCTGGTCCGCCCTCACCTGCAAACATACGTGTAGGATCTTCTCCTTCACGTTTTAGAGGGAAAACACCACTTGCATAAGGGAAAAATCCTGGTGCATTTTCACTCAAAAGCCATCTCAAAATATCTCCCCAATCTTCATACTTTGGCAAAGCCACTTTTGGAATTTTCGTATTTGACAAAGAAACACTAAACAGATCTTGCTCAATTATTTTATCTCTCACTTGAAACTGGTATTTGTCGGCACGATAACGCTTTTTGGTTGCTTCCCATTCTTTCAGCATTTCCTTGCACTCCAAATCTAGTTTCTTCTCTAATTGGTTGTAAATATCAACTAAATCAGAGAGATATGCAGGCTCATCTTGCACATTTTCTACAGCATACACCAAATTATCAGATTTCTCTATAATTTCAATGGTTTTTTTGCCAATATTAGCCCGCAGCATTTCAATAGTACCTTTGAGTTGGTACATTTTTCGTGCAATAGAACTTTGTTTGGTGATAAAATTATCATATTCTGCGCTACTCTCCACAATTTCAGAGAGATAGCGAATTTTTTCAGGTGGAATGATATAAATTTTTTCTGATGCTTTTTCAGAAACACTAAAGTCTGATTTCAGAGCAACTACGCCAGTTTTTTCAACCACTTTATCCATCACTTTTCTATAAAGTGTATTCATTCCTGGGTCGTTGAATTGCGAGGCAATTGTTCCATAAATAGGCAAATCCTCTTCTGGAGCTTCCCAAAGGTTATGATTTCGTCTGTATTGCTTTTTGACATCACGCATTGCATCTAATGAACCACGTTTATCAAATTTATTGATAGCAATAATATCAGCAAAATCCAACATATCAATTTTTTCTAATTGTGTTGCTGCGCCATATTCAGAGGTCATTACATACATACAGACGTCTGAATGTTCCACAATTTCTGTATCAGATTGCCCAATTCCAGAGGTTTCTACAATAATCAAATCAAAATTTGCGAGTTTACAAATATCTATAGCATCTTGCACGTACTGACTAAGTGCCAAATTTGACTGTCTTGTTGCCAAACTACGCATATATACACGACCATTTGAGATAGAATTCATACGAATACGGTCACCCAGCAATGCGCCACCTGTTTTTCTTTTAGAAGGATCAACAGAAATAACGGCTATACTTTTATTTTCAAAGTTAATTAAAAATCTACGTACTAATTCATCAACCAAAGAAGATTTACCTGCACCACCTGTACCAGTAATCCCCAAAACAGGGATTTTAGGTTGATTTTCTATTTCATTTTTGATATTGAGCGTTTTGTAGATTTCTGGGTGATTTTCAGCAACGGAAATCAGACGACCAATAGACAACTCATTTTTAGCTTTTGTATCTTCTAAAAGTTGTTTTAGGTTATTTTTCTCATCTTTGTAAGTAGGGAAATCTGCTTGTTGCATCAAATCATTTATCATTCCTTGAAGTCCCATAGCTCTGCCATCATCAGGAGAATAAATTTTATTGATGCCGTAAGCGTGGAGTTCTGCTATTTCAGTAGGCAAAATAGTGCCACCACCGCCACCAAAAATTTTAATATTTGCGTTGCGTTCTTTTAGCAAATCATACATATATTTAAGATACTCAACGTGTCCGCCTTGGTAGCTGGTGAGGGCAATAGCTTGCGCATCTTCTTGAATGGCACAATCTACAATTTCCATCACGCTACGGTTGTGTCCTAAATGTATGACTTCTGCGCCAGAAGCCTGAATAATGCGCCTCATAATGTTAATTGCGGCATCGTGCCCGTCAAAAAGAGAGGCAGCCGTTACAATACGGATATGATTTTGCGGTTTATAGATAGTTTGGTCTTGCATATTTTGTATATCTTGGATATTTTATGCAATTTATCAAATTTGAAAGAAAATACAATTTTATGAGAGAAAAATCCTATTTTTGTATTAAATTTTATTACAAATAATTGAGATTACGCAGTTTCCTGCAAAGAATGATGGTAAATGGATAATAAGTAATAGGAAATAAAATCATTCTCATTCCTTGGTTATAAGTAATATTAGTACAAAAAGGTTTTTTTTGATTAAATTATTATTTATATTTGTGCCGCCAATAAAAACATCAAAATTAAATTTCAACTAAATAAGATGAACATCAAATTATCAATAATAGTCATCAGCGTAGCGACAATGCTATTTGCTTGTGGCGAGAAAACAGCAGAAAAAACTGCAACTAATACTCAAAATGTACCTCAAACCACTCAAAAAGAAACTAAAAAACAATTAGCGCCTGTTTTTGATATGCTTAATGGTGGAGAAGATAGTGAACTTGCTTTTTTCTTTTCTTTTGTCCAAGCAGCCAACATTGCCAATGAACTCACCAAAGATAATTATACTGTTTTTGCACCCAATAAAGCAGCTTTTATGGCACTTGGAGAGGCAAAACTAGAACAACTTGTTGCTAATCAAAGTCTAATGACCAAAATTGCAAAAACACATATTGTCAAAGGAAAATATAAAATTTCGGACTTAAAAGATGGGCAAGTTCTTACGACTATTCAGGGTAACACGCTGACTATCAAAAAAGATGGAGATAAAACAAAGGTTGGAAATGCCAACGTCAATACTTCAGATATTGAAGCAACAAACGGTTTTATTCATATTTTAGACAAAGTTTTATAAAGTGTGAGGTATGAAATGTGAGGTGTGAAGTAAATACAAAATATGATGTATTTTAACTCACAACTCACAACTCAAAATTCACAACCCAAAATTATTTATGGAACTCAAATATACGGCTGCCTTTCTGACGAAATTAGAAGATATTTTTGCTGAATCTGACTACTTTTTGCGCTACGAAAAAGGCAATTTTAAGTCGGGCTACTGCATTTTGAAAGAAAAAAGAATAGTCATTATCAATAAATATTTTACCACAGAAGGCAAAGTAAATAGTTTGGTAGAGATTTTGAAACAAGTAGAAATACAAACAGAAAAACTATCAGAAAAAACTCTAAAACTCTTTTTACAAGTACAACAAGGCATAAAAGTAGAAATAATTGAGGCGTTGGAAACAATAGAAATTAATAATGAATAATCATAACAATAAAAAAACGGAAATAGAAGATTTTGAGTTAGAATTTCGTTGGGGGCAACTGCTCAACCGTATTCAAAAAGCACTTAATGCACGTCCAAAAGACGTAAATGGTGTACTCTTGTTAGTTGGTGTACAAGAACTTGGGCAAGGGTTTAGGAATTTTTCTAAGGAAGAAAAACAAGATTTGATGCATATTGCCGTTTGTAGAGTGCTTAGTAAAACAGGTTTTTATACCCTTGACGGACTGGATAAAGACGGCTGGCCTCATTGGACACTCGCCAAAGAACTTCCTCATTTTGACCTTTTGGAACAAGAAAAATTGCTCAAAATAAATATTATGGAGTATTTTGAAGATGAACAAATATTTTAGTAATTGTGAATTTTAAATTGTAAATTGTGAATGAATACAATGTATTAGACTTCCTGCGAAAGTTGGAATAGTCTAACAATTTAGCAAAAAAGTAGTATTTTTGCAATTATGGAAGGAATAAAATATAATAAATTAGCTAAT
>JAYVHJ010000466.1:0-4231 GCA_043771315.1 Raineyaceae bacterium | reverse complement strand
AATTTTAGTAAAGATTTTGGCAAGGTGTTAAAACAACATAATCCCATTTTTTATTCTACATTTTCTCTACAAATTTCTATGAAAAAATTCCTGAAAATTTCCGCTTTGTGCTTGTTTCCT
The DNA here is from genome assembly GCA_043771315.1 of Raineyaceae bacterium. Classification (GTDB taxonomy): domain Bacteria; phylum Bacteroidota; class Bacteroidia; order Cytophagales; family Thermonemataceae; genus JANYGM01. The sequence goes on along the minus strand of JAYVHJ010000466.1, from coordinate 4,111 downwards.
ATCTTAGGAAGCGGTTTTTGGTTTGATTTCAACTTTTTTGATGATCCTTTTATCAAAGAACTCAAAAACAAACTAAATCTTTACAACTCTTCTTTTACAGAAGAAAAAGTGTATCTACACTTTGATAAACCCTTTTATAAGCCAGATGACGACATTTGGTTTTCTGCCAAAGTCCTCAAATCTACTGACCACAGTGCAAGCAATATCAGCAGTATTTTGCACGTAGAACTCCTAAATCCTCGTGGAAGTGTGGAGCAAAAAGTAGATGTTTCCATTGAAAATGGCGTTGCAAAAGGTGATTTTAAGCTAAATCCTAATGCGGTGGGTGGTTTGTACAAAATAAAAGCCTACACCAATTTCCAAAAAAATGCTGGTGAAAATACGTTTTTTACAAAAACAGTTCAGGTGCAAAAATTCATTAAGCCCAAAATGCTCCTAACACTTGATTTTGAAAAGAAATCTTACACAAAAAATGACCTCGTAATGGCAACTCTAAAAGCCAAAAACATTGGTAATGAGCCTATTACAGACAACCAATTTAATTACACAATTCAACTAGAAGGTAAACAAATTTTAGCCAAAACCGCCAAAACAGACAAAGATGGCAACGCAAAAATCATGTTTCAACTTCCTGCCAAAATAGACAAAGCAGATGGACTTATCAATATCATTGTTGAAAATAGAGGCATTAAAGAAAGTATTTCACGTTCTGTACCTATTGTTTTGAATAATATTGATATGTTGTTTTTCCCAGAAGGTGGAAATCTCGTTGAAAATGCTGAAAATAGAGTTGCTTTCAAAGCTATGAACGAATTTAGCAAAGCAGCAGAAGTGGAAGGCGTGGTTTTGGACGAAAAAAACAAGGAAGTAGCACGTTTTAGTAGCTTTTATCAAGGAATGGGAGATTTTTCTTTGCCACGAGCCAATGAAGGTGCTTTTTATAGAGTTAGGCTTACAAAACCTGCTTCTGACCGTGAATACGCACTTCCACAGGTAGAAAAAAATAATTATACCTTGCATATCAACAACGAAAATATCCAAAAGAATCAATTAAATGTGTCGTTTAACGCCCCAAAAAGTGGTACTGTGCATATTGTAGCACAAACTCGTGGGCTTGTGCAATACACAAACACAATACAAGCACGTGAGGGCAGAAATACGCTAGAAATCAATGCTAAAAATTTCCCTATTGGTGTGGCACAAATCACGCTTTTTGATGCCCAAAAAACGCCCAAAGCAGAAAGAATAGTATTTGTCGGCAACGCAAACCAACTAAATATCAAACTTTCTTCTAACAAGAAAACCTATATGCCACGAGAAAGAGTGGAGATTTCTGTAGAAACAACAGACGAAAATGGTAATTCTATTCCTGCAAACCTTTCTTTGAGCGTTTTGAATGATAAAGTAGTGAGTTTTGCTGATGATAAACAGGATAATTTATTATCTTATATGTTGCTTAGTTCTGATGTAAAAGGAGAAATTGATGAGCCTGCATTTTACTTCAAAAAAGATGAGCCAAAGGCTAAAAAAGCACTTAATTACCTTTTGATGACACAAGGTTGGAGACGTTTTTCTTGGGATAAAGTACTTGATAAAAACCCAGTTTGGAACGTACTGGCTGAAAAAACAAGCATAAAAGGCAAGATAACTGATTATTATAGCAATAACAATAATTTCAAAGATGCTGATATTCAAATCACGCTGTTAGAGATGAGCGGACAAAAACGTATTCTTAGAAAAAAAGTAACAGAAAATGGTACTTTTGAGTTTGATAATGTTGATACAAATACGCCAGTGCAACTTTTTGCACATAACAAAAATGGTGGAACGCAAAGGTATTATGGAATTATATTAGAAAATACTGGATTTTCAAATAATAGCGGTTATAATGATGGTGATATAATTGTCACGACACAAGTAGCCAGAAGTATTACAAGAGGTGGAAATGATAGAACTAAAACTATGAATATGTTGCCTTCGTCTGTTGCGCCAAAAAATGAAGAAATAAATGTTGCAGTTGTGCAAGATGTAGAAGAAACCGTTATTGGTGATGCAGAAACAGGCATTTTAGATGCTGAAAATGAAGAACTTAACGAGGTAGTTATTATGTCAAAAGATGACAATAAGAAAGAAAAGCAAAGTTCCGCACTATCTGGGAGAGTATCAGGGCTAAAAATAAATAGAAGTCGTGAGTTTAAAAGAAGTAGGAGAAGTGATGATGACGATATTGATTATTACCAAAATATGCCCATCATTATCAATAAAAAAGTAGCTAATAATGTGCCTTTTGAAGCACTTTCTAAGGAAAACATAGCCTCTATGGACACTATTTCTACAGAAAATGCAAGGAAATTGTATGGAAGTCAAATTTATCAGTCAAATAATAAATCTTTGGTAATTACGACCAAAAACGAGGTTGCAAAATCAAATTATACAATGTTCAAATCTGTATATCTCACACCTAATATTGCACCTACACGTCAGTTTTATGCACAGAAAGTTGCTGATGCGCAAAATATAGAGCGTACAGATTTTAGAGAAACTTTGTATTTTAATCCTTCTTTGCAAACAGATAAAAACGGAAAAGCAACTTTTTTCTTTTTTAATTCTGATGAAGAAACTACATTTAGAGTTGTGGCAGAAGGTTTTGCTAAAAATGGTAGTTTAGGACAAAATGACCATACTTTTGCGGTACAAATGCCATTTTCTTTGGATATAAAAATCCCAGCTTATTTGTCTGGTGGAGATACTTTGAATTTGCCTATTGTCATCAAAAACAATACAGAAAATAGCGTAAAAGGCATTTTAGGAATGAATACACCAGAAAGATTTAGGTTGATTGGTGCAAATTCTCGTGAAGTTTCTTTGAATGCAAAAGAAGTCAAAACTGAATATATGAAAGTAGTGGTTGAAAACCTTGCAGGAACAGAAAAATTACGTTTTAATTTTGCTGGAAATGGTGCGTATGATGCCATTACGCAAGAAATTGAGGTTTGCGCCAAAGGTTTTCCTGTGAGTGCGTCTTTTGCTGGTGATGCGCTTGACAAATCTTTTAATTTCAACATAAATGAGCCACTTGCTAAAACAATAAAAGCTGAATTAACGGCTTATTTGAGTGTTTTGAGTGATTTGACAGAAGGAATGGAGTCTATTTTTAGAGAACCTCACGGTTGTTTTGAGCAAACATCTTCTAGCACTTATCCAAATATTTTGGCTCTGAATTTTTTACAAGAAACAGGTGACCCAAACGCAGAAATTAAGAAAAAAGCCCTTGATTATATTGACAAAGGCTATAAAAGACTGATTGGCTTTGAAAGCAAAAGCGGTGGTTTTGAGATTTTTGGTGGCGACCCTGGTAGCGAAAGGCTTACTGCTTACGGACTTATGGAATTTTCTGATATGAAAAAAGTCTATAATAATGTTGATGAAAAAATGTTTTTGCGTAATAAAACGTGGCTTTTGAGCAAAAGAAATGGCAAAGGTTCATTCACAGCCAATATGACAAGTGGTTATGACCAAAAATACAAGGAAATGATAAACGCTTATATTATCTATGCGCTTTCAGAAATTGGAGAGAAAAACATTGATTTGGAGTTCCAAACGGCATATAAAGAAGCCATAAAATCAGAAGACAACTATCAAATTGGCTTAATGGCAAACGCCGCTTTTAATCTCAATAAGAAAGTAGAGGGAGAAAATTTGCTTAATATTTTTAGAAAAAATCTACCAAAACAAGCAATAGGCAAACTTGCTGCACAAACTTCTATGACATATTCTGATGGTGGCGCATTGCAGGTAGAAATTTCGGCACTTTTGGCTATGGCTATGCAAAAAGCTGATAATCAAAATGTTAGTAATGGTAAAAAAGAATTGTATGATTTGATGAGTTATATCATACAAATGCGTCAGAAAGGTGGTTTTTATTCTACACAAGCTACTATTTTAGCATTGAAAGCTATTGTAGGTTATGAAAAATTCACTAGAAAAACACGTGAAAATGGTATTATTACGGTTTTTGTCAATGGCAAAGAAGCTGGAAAACAAGCATATCAAGCAACAGACAAAAGTAAAATTACTATTACAGGGCTAGAAAAGTACATGCAAGAAGGCA
>JAYVHJ010000465.1:0-3132 GCA_043771315.1 Raineyaceae bacterium | reverse complement strand
GAAGTTATTTTACTTTCTTTGGGGCTTGCTGATAGAATAGCAGTAATAAGGCGTGAACTTACCCAAAAAACACTACAACAAGCACGCTTAGAAAGTGAAAAAGAACGTGAAAGAAATGAATTTGTAGAAGACCAAAACAAACGCTTAGAAGACCTTGTAGCCACTCGTACCATTGATTTGGCAGACCAAAATAGGAAAATGACAGCTAGTATTCGTTATGCAGAAAGAATACAAAAAGCTATTCTACCTCAAAAAAGCTTGATTGCGCAAACTTTGCCTGATTCTTTTATTTACTTCAAACCTCGTGATATTGTCAGTGGAGATTTTTATTGGTTTGCTGAAAAAGGCGACAAAATAGTGATTGCAGTGGTTGATTGCACAGGACACGGTGTGCCAGGTGCTTTTATGAGTATGATAGGAAATACTTTACTTAATCAGATTGTCCACGAAAGAGGTATTACTCGCCCTGCAGAAGTGCTAAACCAACTTCACGAAGAAATAAAAACTGCACTCAAACAGACAGAAGACCGTAACAAAGATGGTATGGATATTGGTTTGTGTGTGGTACATAGAGATGTCAATATGATAGAATTTGCAGGCGCAGAAATTCCTTTGCTTTTGATGAGAAACGGTAATTTAGAAGAGATAAAAGCTGACAAACGCTCTATTGGAGGCTCATCACGTAGTAATTCTGCTCCTTTTACTAATCATTTTATTAAGGTAAAAGAAGGTGAAGAAATTACTATTTATCTTTCTTCTGATGGCTATGCAGACCAATTTGGGGGAGATGACAACACTAAGTTTATGAGCAAAAAGTTTAGAGATTTGTTGATTAATCTTAATCATAACAAAACACTCAAAAGTCAACATATCCAACTTAATAAGGTAATGGAAGAATGGAAAGGCACACACCGCCAAATAGATGATATTTTAGTCGTAGGATTTAAGATAAAAGGCATTGCACGCAAAGTAGAGGCAGTTCCTGCACAAGAAATGACAAATATTAGAAAAGAATTAAGAGATTAAATGCCAATTACGAATTTTCAATTACGAATTACGTTTTTTGCAGTTGTATTTTAATCTGTATTTGAAACCCTAAACTAGCAGTTGCTAGGGTTAAACAATCATAACCCACGTGGAAAGTGGGAAAACAGACAAATCAAACAAAATCAAATCATTTAAATTTTATTTATGTACAATCAACCAATGCTAAAAGAAGGCGCACTTGCAGGGCGCACAATAGTCGTTACAGGTGGCGGAACAGGCTTAGGCTACGCTATGGGCAAGTATTTCTTAGAACTAGGCGCAAACCTTGTCATCACGAGCCGTAAAATGCCTGTTTTGGAAGAAGCCGCAAAAAAACTCTCAGAAGAAACAAAAACAGAAGGCAAAGTTTTGCCCGTAACTTGTGATGTACGCATCTATGAAGAGGTAGAAGCTATGCTCAAAGCTGCTGTGGCAAAGTTCGGTAAAGTTGATGGCTTACTCAATAATGCCGCAGGAAACTTTATCAGCCCAACGGAACGCCTATCTAGTCGTGCTTTTGACACTGTGGTAGATATTGTTTTGAAAGGCTCTTATAATTGTACGCTTGCGTTTGGCAAATACTGGATAGAAAACAAACTACCTGCAACTGTTCTTAGCATTGTAACCACGTATGCTTGGACTGGAACAGGTTTTACTGTCCCTTCTGCTTGTGCAAAGGCAGGAGTTTTGGCTCTTACACGCTCTTTGGCGGTAGAATGGGCAAAATATAAAATTAGGTTTAATGCTATTGCACCAGGTCCTTTCCCTACAGAGGGAGCGTGGTCTAGGTTATTTCCTGATAGTCTTGCGGAAACAGATTTAGGCAAAAAACTTGATCCAATTCAGCGTATTCCTTTGCGTAGAGTAGGAGAATTGCAGGAAATAGCTAACCTTGCCGCTTATTTGATGTCTGATTATTCTGCGTATGTCAATGGAGATGTAATTACTATTGACGGTGGAGAGTGGCTACAAGGTGCAGGAGAGTTTAATCACCTTGACGCTGTCCCAAGCAATATGTGGGATATGATGGAAGGAATGAGAAAGAAATAAATTTTTTTGGATAAATTAGCATAAATAAAAATCTCCTAAAATTATATTTTAGGAGATTTGCTTTAAATTTTGTATTTTTGTATAAATAAACCATTTAACCAAATACTACTATGAAATTAAAACTTCACAACGCAGACGAAATATTAGCCGCAGGCGGAATTGATGCTTACAGTAAAAAGCATAATATCAAAACAGATATGAGAAAATGGGTAGGAATACTCAAATTTACACCCAAAGAAGACAAAGAACTCACAGAGCTAATGTATGGAAAACAGAAATAATGGCTATATTCATAGACACCAACATTATTATTGAAATAATGCGTGATAGTTCCAAAGAAGAGATGCTAATAAAGTACCTTAATCCTACAAAAGAACTTTTTTATATCTCTTACGCTTCAGTAGCGGAAATTAGTTCTATTGCTATGCAAAAGGAATGGGGAGTACCTAGAATGGAAAAATTACAGAAGTTTTTAGAAAATAGTGAAATTATAGAAATTGCTGGAGATGCTATTTTAAGGCGTTACGTGGAAATTGATGCTTTTAGTCAAGGCAAAAATCCCAATATCAAACTTAAAGGAAGTGCTAAAAATATGGGTAAAAATGACCTTTGGATAGCTGCCACCGCATCTGTCTTTGACGCTTTGCTTGTTACAACTGATGCGGATTATGACCATTTAGATAACATTTTGCTCAAAGTCAAAAAAATACCACTCAACATTATCCTAGAAATTAGAAGTAAAAAATAAAAATCTCCTAAAATATCATTTTAGGAGATTTTTATTTGCTAAAAACTTTTTAAACAGCTTTCTTAACGGCTTTCTTACGTTCTGATTTCTTTACGCCACCTGCTTGTTCGTATTCATTACTGTTTTTGCCATACTTTGCAGCAACACTAATCAAAACACGTTCGTGTAAATCTCGCAATTCTTTTTCTTTTGCCTCATAGAGATTAGCTTTTGCATCAACGGTGGAAAGTGTTGTGTTATAATCATCTAAAAGTGTTTTTACCTCGTTGATTAAATTTTCATAACCAACGGCAGTAACGCCGTTTCCT